>DASZZA010000832.1:0-10367 GCA_035545135.1 Lacipirellulaceae bacterium
GATGGTCATGGTTTCAGGAAGAATGATCGAAGCAGTAGGGATCACCTTATCCGTACCCATACCATAAGTTGACAAACAAGCAACTACGAATTGACAATCCGACAACTCTCAGCTTTACTTTATTGATGGCACGACACGAAAAGACGCCGACGCCGCGGACCAGGCAATGCGTTTGCGAATTGATCAAAACGCATTTTCAAACTCGGGCCGCTCTGGCTGCTCGAACCGGATTGGACAAAGGCGCGCTATCGCGCCTGCTAACCGATGACGAAGATGATCAACGGCCCGCAACACCTCAGCTTGTCGGAAAAATCGTCGCAGTGCTGCCGAAGAAACAGAGCGTAGCGCTAATGACAGCGTTTCTCGCTGATATCGCTGCCATCGCTGCTCTTGAGCACGCGGTCACCTACGAAGTTACCGTCAAACAGAAGGTCGCATGAGTGGCCATTACCTGGATGACCTCACGCGGGCCTTCGAAATCGCGAAGTCACGCGCCGTCGAAGAGGCAGAGCGCCGCAACGCGAATCTGGAACGAGTTTGTCGGTGTGGAGCGACCTCTTACGTCCCTGGCTTGGAGTGCCAAGCCTGTGGCCACAAGGCCGACCGAGACCACGCTTGGGCGGTAGTTCGGGACACCGAATTCGGTTACGACCTGATTCCTATCGGGTCACGATTCGAAGTGCTTGCGACGTTCAGGGTCGATATGTGAGCAGAGACTGTATTAACAGGTGAACTCCCATAACCGCAGCCGTGACTTTTCTGCGAATCAATCGCGACACCGGCGCCGTGTACGTCGGCGAAAGCCGACGCAAGAAAGCTCGTACGAATACGGCTAAAGCTTTCCCCGATTTCTGACTCAACATTCTCTGGCCGAGACGAGTGGGCGTCCTATGTGTCCCGAGGTTAGCCGGCAAAGGTAAGGGTGTTACGGTCGGCGGAGCAACGCCAGCTAGCGTCGGGTGAATTCCGACTTCACCGTGGCGTAGCAATTGCATAGATCGGCGTATCGGCGTTCGAGATCAACTATGGCGTCGGCAAAGTACCGGTCCAGCAGCTTGCGGCCAGCGGGGTGGTTTACGATTTCCGGTGCGAGTTGAATGCGGTGGTAAGTCGGGTTTACATGGCCAATCACATTTGACGCGACTAGTCGCTGCATCCCCTCTCTCTCTCCATCGGCGGGTCGGTCGTAGTAAGCCCACACAACCGAGAAGAAGTTACTCATCGGCGGCGTGCACCAGCGCGCCTTTTTCAGAGAGCCAATCTCTGGCGCAGCTAGGGCGCGTAGCGGAGCAAGGCAGTTGATATCATCTTCCAGTTGGCGGGCGAACTTAGTTGCCGTCGTCTTTCGCCGGAGGGCTCGGCGGCATGCGCGAAGGCGAGCGAGCAAACGCTCGTGGTAGAGCGTCGTCACTTCAAACAGCGGTTCAATCGACAGGGCGAACAGTTCCTTGCGCCGCCCGGTACGATAGTCGACCAGGGAAGACACGGCCTCCGCTAGTTTGGAGAGGATCATGGGATCCATGAATTTGTGTGTAGCGCGGGGTTGGGGTAGTGTCACATAAATTAATAGCTGCTGAACACCGATGAGGTGTGGGCGGCTTAACTCAAACAGCGATTTTCGTCTCGGCCGCCGACGCGAATTCAGGTCGTCACCCTCACGCCGTAGGAAGCCCGGGGCAGGGACGACTCATCGGACATCGATACCGACAGGGCTGCGTTTGCACTCGAATGGCCGGTAGGGGCCTCGGGGCGGGTATGTGGCGTCCCACCTCGGATAAGATGAACCGCGTGAGGCCGTTGGCCTCCCTCGCTTCTCGGTAAAGTTCGCCTGCGGCTTCTGCCCTTTGTTCGGGCTCGGGCTGCATATGAGAAATCCAAAATCCCAATACCCATGCGTCGTCCTGAATTCCCACGGGGACGCAATTATCCTCCGCGGGCACCCATTGCCCGCCCTATTCATCGACGCCGATTCGGTCCGAGAGCATCTCACGAATCCGAACGATGTGGTTCCGCAGCGGATCACGTCCAGGATGGCGCGGCAGATGTTCGAAGTGCTCATCGCCGCCGGCGCCACCTTTGCCGAACCGAGTTCGCTGCCGGCCGTTTTAGCGGGCGACTTCTCACTGGAGTTCACGCTGCCAAACGGCGTCCGCGTCCTTTACACGGAAGGTGAGGTGGCAAATGCCGAAATTTCCTGCCTCGAAGCTCGATATGGCCTGGTACTCGCAAGCGGCCGTTGCTTTGCCATGTTTGGCGACGGCCTTGTCGCAGACACGCTTCAGGTGTTCGCTGGGATGTCTGGTGATGAGGAATCGGACCGCAACACGTCCGGATTCGAGTATCTCAAGGTCCTTGCGGCCGCGCTGCACCATGGATGAAATAACGCCTATTATGCCGCAGCACCGTCGGAGCAGCTGTCTCGGATGGTATCCATTCGATCAACTGCTCAGGAAACCTGAAATCGCGACAGCCAAGGATGCCTTACGCACGGCACACGACATGTTCGGCGACACGTTCGTCGACGCACTGGCAGCAATGCATCCTGACGAGTGGCGACTCCTCGTCTTTTCGTCACCTGTACGATGGGCATTGCTGTGCGATCCGGCTTTCGATCCACGAAGCGAGTTGGCCAAACTGGTTGAAACCGGATCATGCGACGTGCCACGCGAGTGGTTTCCGGAAGCACCTTTGGCGATCGCGAGTGGCCTTATCGAACGGATTCTCGACGATGACGTCGACGCCTACAGGGCTGTTTGGCTCGTCGTCTCATTCGTGCAGTCGCTGAAGTCGGATGCTGCGACACTTCGTTCCGTTGAATGGTGGCGTCCGCAGTGGTGGCGGCCGCAAATGTGATCGAGTGTTCGGGTTTTGAGCTGGTTGGTTTCGCCTCCCCCCCTCCGGCCCTTCCCAGTCCCCCCAGGGGTGGACCAGAACTTCCCCGCCTGCCCGGCATGATCTGTTTCGTCGGATTGCCGGGTTTCATCTTCACCGCCTGCGCTGCTTGCCGCAGCTCCGGCTCAGCCCATCCTCCCGTAAGGGAGGGTGGGTTCTGCATTTTGGCCTATCCTGGTTTCAACCTTCACATGAGGCGACGCAGAGTCAGAGTTCGTATCGATGCTTAGGCGACGTGACCCTTCGAGGCATTCACCGGATTGCCGTGGGTGTTGTCATGCTATGTTCCGCGATGAGTTCTGGACCGATCTTGCGAACGAGCATTTCAGGCTGTTCACATTGACTCGTACTCGGCACGGTTGGGCGACTCCAGCCCCAGTATGAAACGCAACTCCGAGGAGTTTATTCTCCATTTCGGGACACGTCCGCATGAGTTGGATGCTTCCACGCTCGTCACCTCGCTTGGCGCAATGCAGTCCGTGTTACGCGAACTGAATGCTGCGAGCCAGAACGGCGCGGTCCTCCGGCTGAAAGTCAAAACATTCCGCCCCGGCTCTTTTGAGGTCCCGGTTGAGATACAGCAGATGGCGATCGCAGGCACGATGGTGCTCGCAGCAATGGATTGGTCCACGGTTCGCCAAGTGGTTGGAACGATGACCGACCTCATCAAGCTCACGATAGCGCTGAAGGGAAGATCTCCGAAAAAAGCAGAGATCGTTGACGATAGGGTCGAGATTCCCAGGAAGGGACAATCACCGATCACCGTCGATCGACGCACGTACAATTTTTACAACAGCAACGTTGTTATCAACGAAGGATTGGCAAAGGGATTTCAAGCACTAAGCGACGACAAGCAGGTCAGGCGATTCAAACTTCTGGATTCCAAACGCCACGAGCTTGTCGACGTTCCTCGTAAGGCGTTCAAGACGATCGCAGAGAGATCGGTCAAGAAGAAGACGGAGAAGAAATCGCCAAAGACAGAGCGCACCGAGCTTCGTGTTTTCAAGGTCGTGTTCGAGGGCGAAGCACCGAAATGGGACTTCTACTACAATGGAATTAAGATCACGGCTTCGCTTCTTGATTCAGAGTTCATGGACCGAGTGACAAATCGAGGAGAGCGTTTCGGCCGTGGCGACTGCCTCGATGTAGACTTGGAAATCGTGCGCGAATTCGATCCCAGCATTCAGACCCATGTTAACCGCGCCTACAATGTGCGGAAAGTGTATCGGCACCGTCCGCGTGCGCAGCAGAAGGAGTTTGATTTCGGGGACGGCGCTGGTGATTGACCGGGGTAAACTGAGTACAGCGCAACCCTCGATAAGTTCAGCCTCGAAACCTTGTTGCTCAAGCATCACCAAGACCGAAGCCAAATCGCCATAGAGCCGGCGCGTGGATATGTACGGTTTCACCAGCACTTGTAGCTGTAGGCGCTCAAGGGTTGTCGTAAGTTCAGTTGTCATCGTGAGGTAATTGGCACTTTCAGTTCGATCGGCAAACGATTGTGGGATAGTTCAAGTACAAGTGCGGTCGTTGACCGTCTCAGTCGGTGATCGTGGCTCGGTTGACACCTCGATGGATTCCGCGAGTTGCTTGCTCAGCGAAAGCAACTCGTCGGCCATGTAACCGGCACGAGTCACAGGCAATTCTGCATCTGGATCCTCGATCTCGTCTCGTTCACGAATAGCGATTCTTACCGCCTCCAGCAGATCAGGGCGAAGTGCGGCGCCGAGCGTATCGAGACACGACCGCTCCTCGCTCGTCATCGAGACTCCATTGGCTGCTTTCTTAAGAATGTCGATATACGCGCCAAAAGTATCGGCATCCTGGCATGAAATTACATCGACGCGCCGGAATTCATTCAGGACCTCTTCTCCTACCACGCCAGCATTCCGCAGTAAGACCGCTTTCTCGGTCGCGTACTGAGTCCACCTTACGCCGCCAATACAACGGCCTTTCTCAGAAAATACTTCGAGGTACCGCCCGGCATCGCCAAGATCCGATGGGATCGGTTGGCCAAGTTGCCGCTGTCGTGCGTATGCAAGCGCCCGTTTGAGCTGCGGAAGGATTTGGAGCGCCAATTCTTCATCCCGGGCGGCACTCGTTCGCGACTCGGGAACTGGCTCCAATTCCCATGCCCGGACCGCACGCATGAATGCTTCGCGTCGGTCGCACAGTGTAGACGGCAACGCCCCATGCGGCCATTTCGCCGGAAACACGAATTTCCCGTCGTTGTGCCGTTGGGAAAATCCCAGCTCTTTGGCCTCGGTTTCATCTGGTGATTCGCCGCGCCGAAGATTGACGAGAAACCGTTCCAAACTCCCCAGTAGGAACCGCCCGTGGCGGTCGGCGGAGTTCACCGCAATAGCCTCGTTTTTCTTCCGCGACTCCAGTTCGCCACGCAGAGAAGCAATTTCGGCTTCGGCTTTTCCAGGTGCTTTCGATTCACTCGAAACCTGTCGTTCCAAATTCGCGATGCGCTTCAACAATGCGTTCTTTTCGCCAGCGTCCTTGTCCTCCTGCGACTTCACCTGGCGCTCTAGGTTTGAGATTTTTTCCTGCAAACCGGCGATAACGCCATTCTGACGATCAATCTCGACGTCCTTTGCCGCCATTTCGTCGCCAGCAAGTAGCACCGCCAACTCCGATTCTTCACGCAGTGCTTTCTGACGGGCGGCTGCGATATGCGCATCCCGACGTTTGGAGAACGCAGGGTTTTTCGCGGCACACTCTCTGACAAGTTGCCGGAAAACCCTACTTCCCGCCAAATCTACTGGGTCGAGCTGCAACCCCTTTCCATCGGGACCCGCGGTCACGCCAGAGTCAGCGTGCCACTTGCCGTCTTTGTCGCGAAACCCACCTTCTTTGCGACGGGCGATCGCACGATCGAGAAAACCCCACTCGTCGCCATCTTTGTCGCGATAATCGAGCGGGCCCGGCAACTTCTCCTCTCGCCACGCGTCCGCTGCGCACAGTGCCGGACCAAGCGTATTCAGGACGAGCCGACCGTCGGTCGAAATCAACCCAAGCCGCTCGCCGCCGCGCCATCCCTCTCCGCTGCGGGGACGTCCTCGGGTTGGCGCAAGACTCTGCGGGTGCTTCGTGCCGTCAGCACGAAGATAGTAGGAAGGCAGGCTTTTGGGGCACCTGGGATGATCGTGCAGAGATCCATCCTGCAAGTGGAAGTCCGTACCGTAATGCACGAGCTGTCGCGCCGCACCGCAGGACGCGAGTCGAACACCTTCGGAAGCGTTCCACCGATCTTTCGCTTTGAGGATCGCGAATAGGTCATCGTCTCCCATTTCACCGGCGGCAATCGACTCCGCGATCGCGTCAGTGTCCCACTTTGGGAGAGTGGTCGTCCAATAGATGAACCGACCGTCGCGATCAACCTGTCCGTTCGACTGGCCGGTCTTCACCGGGTAAAACTCACGCTTTAACTGCGCGCCAGGTTGGGTCGGATAGCTCGAATGCCAGTCACCGGCGTCAGCAATCCAGGCTGCGTATTTGTCGGCGCCGTCCTGCCCCGGGAGGAGCAACAGGAACTCACCGGGCGGCGGCGCGCCTCCTTCCCACGGACCAGCCACGCCGGTCCGTACGGTCGACACACCATGTCCAATCGCGGGAAATCGGAGCGACGTTGTTCCCTCCGCCACCGCCGCTACAGGCGCTATTCTGCTAGGCGGCGCGTTGGGGATGGGGATATCGCTCGGCGTCTTGTAGCCCTTCGACTCCATCCATGCTTCCAACTTCGCGACCCACTTGGGGTCTTTGGCCCGCCGTCGTGCAATCTTGCGGAGCTTCGCCCACATGCGGGTTGATGCTGTGTTTGCTTTCCACAGCGCCTGCCGCTTCGAGTCGGAAAGTTTATAGATGTCGAACGCCAGCATGTGGCGCCAGTTGGGACCTCCTCGCCCAAGCGACTTGATCTTGCCACCCCGACGCGCCCCCTTAGCCACGGCGGTCCTCCCTCCACCTGTTACCTGCTGTCGGCATCGACGGCAGGTGCAGGTGAATCAACGTCCCAAGTGTGCTGTACGGGTCCGGAGACGGCAGAGCTGGCCAAGGTAAGACTCGGAGCGACGGATTCACCCTGAGTATATGGGGCAATTTGGGGTGTCCGCAAAGGTGTTATTTTTCGGTTCCGAAACCCTGTCGAAAAACCACCTCGGTGCGCGCAGTCTCAACAGCCGATGCGCCATGAGAGGCGGGATGTTCACATCATCCATGATGCGAACACTCACAGCGGAAAGTCCTTCGGATCACCCGCAGCCGAGCGCACCGCGCTCGGTCCGTCTCGCCTGACCGATCTCGGCAAAACTGGTGCTACGGCTTCGCAACCGCTCCGATTCCGGTGCTCTTTTGCTCAGCTCGCGGCTTCCGGGACCTATCCCGAATCCGCGACGCAACTCGACATGCGAGTTGCTCGTTCCGGACCGTCGACAAGACGGTCCTGCGCATCGGACTCCGATGCGCACCGTTCGCCATTTCAAACCGGGGGCATAGCCCACCGGTTCGAAATTAAGAACGGTCATCAAGCCCCCTTGTTCTTATTTCTCTGACGACCGCGTAAGCGCCGGGTCGCAAAGGAAATAAGAACAAGTCGAGCGTATGCTCTGGGCTTGGCGCAAAAACTCGCAGCATTCGCCACGGTTTTTCCGCATGTCCGTCTTTGCCGGCCACCCGCACTGCGGGTCCGTGCTCATCGTCGAATCCTTCGTCGATTGCGCCCCACATGTGGGTCCCCGGCGCGTACTGAAGCCCGGCCGTGATCGCATCCGCGCTCTAACCGGATGCCCGTGCATCCGGTCGCTTCGACGTGAACGAAACCGGTCACGTCGATATGGCAAAAGCGCGGCGCACAACGGCCGCCATCGTCTCCGTTCTGGCCATCACATGTGGTCGCAGATTGCAGGCACTAGGCCCCCAAAACGCACGCAGTGCGTCTCAATCTCAGGTTCCGATCGCATCTCTGGCTAATGGCGCGGCCCGCCGCTACAGGTGCGCTTGGCATCGCGGCAGGTCAAAGCCACGATACTGTTATGTCGTACTTTCAGCCGATCGACAAAGAGGAGCAACTCGTGCTGATTCTCGCCCTCTACATTCTCGAGCGCCTCGACAATCGGAAACCGACGAAGAGACAGGTTTTGCGCCTCATCCGAGCGCGTGAGTTGCTCGTGATTCACGACGGCGACTCGGAGATTCGATCTACTGGCGAAGAGAAACTCGACAACGACCTCGCTTGGGCACGTGAAGACGCCAAGGAGCGTGGATTCCTAACCATGCCGGAAATCGGAGTCTGGCAGCTCACAAATGCTGGCCGCGAGTGGTTGCTGAAAAAGGCGGAGCAATGGAGAGGCATCTACGAAAAAGACCCCGAATCGATGAATGGATTCCTGCGCGGCTGCCAGCGGATCAACGCCGTGACCTTCACCCACATGGTCCTGATCGGACGTGGCATTGACGTCACAAAGCGACCGAAAGAACTTCTGGGCGGGGATAAGCCGATCGAAAGGCAGCGCCCTAATTGATGAAAATGCGTCAAGTCTTCAGGCTGACAGGGACTTAGCTATAATTTCATCACTCTACCGCAGCGAATTTCATCAGTGATGAAAATCTTCAACTCGCTGCAAAATCGGATCCACGTGTGAGAGATAGCCGCCAAGGTCAGGAACTGCCGCAACTTGGCTGGGTGAACCCAGCTCTTCAAGGGGCGGCAGACCCTGGCGTCGCTGATTTGGCGATTTTGGGATTTGGGCCACAGAGAGGTGAAGCGGCAATGCGCCGCAAAACCTGACATCATGAATCGAAACCTGGACACCCAAACCCACCTCCATCCGACCGGCCGCATCGCTCACGATGACCCTGTCCTGAGCCAAGCGGAGATTTGCCGAGCCGCGCTTCGGCGCCTTGTCCGAGCTAGTCAGCCAGGAACCGACCATCACCAGCCGGACATAATTCGACATTGGTTGGCCTCCTGCTACGATGGAGCATGTGCAACACGTGTGCGGTTGGACGACATCCGCCTGCTGTCGGAAGAGCTACAGTGGGACTTGGCGACGGTAATTCTCGGAGTCAACAAGTGCGGGTTCGCCGATTACGAGATCAGAGAGATGTACTTCGAAATTGGCGGTAAACGGGCGGTTCAAGCACTACATTCGTGCATCAGCTCAGATTAACAGAGTAATTGAAATCGGCTGGACGTAATTGCTCCCTTCGAAATGTGGCCACCGCCGCCTGGCCTCTCTTTGGGAACTCCCCATCCTTGAAAATGGGCGACCAAATTCATCGCAGCCGTCCCGGCGACCAGCGCCGCGTTTCAGGTTGGTAGACTCGAAACGAGCAGTTCGAGCTGCGAAATCAGCTCTACGAAGGGTTTTGCTTGGTCTGCCGAGAGGCTTGTGATGGCAGCGTTAAGCTGATCAACGGCTCTCTGGGCACGCGCCTTGGGTGAACCCTCGCTCGTCTTTTGTCTGGGTTTTTGAAGCGAGATCCCCTTTTCCTTAGCGTATTCCCGGATGACTTTGGCCACGGTCGTGCCAGTGAGTTCAGCCGGGGGTGTTTTTAGGACGACCTTTTTCCAACCGGTTACTTGCGCGTCTTCTGGGAGCGCCAGAATCGGGCGGATCTGGTTTTCGTTATGGGGTAACCATTCCCCAATTGGGGAATTGGCGAACACACCGGATTTTTCCAGGTTGTCGACGAACTTGCCGGCGCTTGTGAGTCGGTAGGCGTGTGACTTTGCGTAGCCGAATCTGGAGAGACAATAGTCCTGGAACGTCTCGAAATTCAAACTCCTCCAAAATGCTCCATCCTTGTACGTGTTGATTAGATGAAGCGCCCTGGCCGCAAAGATGCTGGCCCTGATCCCGACATCAACGATCTCTTCCTGCCATGCAAGCTCCTCGATTTCTTCTGCGGTGAGCGTGGCGTCTGGGTTTAGTCGGGATTTAACCGCGCTGACTCGGTGAGGATCGGGAGAGCGAAACCTGGGGCTGAACACCTGTTTGGGTTCGGCAGCAGTTTCAACTGCCGTCTTGGGGCTCAGCATCCGCTCAACCTGCTTCGGGAACGGGGTGTCTGTCGCTGATCCGGGCGCTATCGCCGGCACCGATGCTTTGGGGAGGGCGACGCTAGCGTCATCCTCCTCCTTGATCTTTTCCAGCAGGACTGCTCCGGCGGCTATTTGTGACTTCCACCAGCTACGTGTGTTTTTGGTGCAGTATTGGAGGTAGCGGAGCTTCGAAGGAGGGATGTGTTTGGCGTGGGCGAGGAATGTGTCCCGGGCGTAAGCTTCCCACACGGTGTTGCTTTCCGCGACGGCCCTAAGTCTGTCAGCTTCAGCAAACAATTTTGCTTTCGTGAGGGCAGCAAGCGTTCGGTTCAGGGACTCGCCGCGAACGTTGATGATCTCTGCCCAAACGTGCTCGCAACTGTCGACGTTGATCGCTTCGCAGATCTCTCGGGAGAAGGTCGTG
>DASZZA010000833.1:0-6002 GCA_035545135.1 Lacipirellulaceae bacterium
CGGGCCCTTTATCGATCGAAAGCTCAAGTCGTTCCGGGCGATTCGTTTGACGGCCGTAAACGGCGATGATGCCAGCGAGTCGTGGCACTGCCTCGCGCGTCAAATCAGCGCCAGTCCGCGGCATTGGGCGATCGAGCAGAACAAACGTTTGCCTCGGCCGCGGCTGATCGCGCGCTGCGAATAACTCCGGATCCATTTCGAACGACTGCACCCGCTTGTCCATCGAGAGCCGCGCGATTAAATCTTCGACGTTGCTGATCGCGAAGAATTGAATCATCGAATCGAGGCGTTTTTCTTTCAGATCGGGGTCAAGCAATTGCGCGATTGCTTCGGCCTCAACGGCGTCGTCCTGTGGCACCTCAAGCTGAGCGTACGCATGTAATCCGGCTGTCAGGGCACGCTCATCGGCCAACCAGCCGCCCAATAGTGCGCGATTAAACACGAGGGTCGGATCAGCGCCATATCGATGGCCAAGTTGATCCACGATGACGACTGCTTCGCGCCATTTGCCGTTGTCGGCCAATCGCGTCGCTTTTTCGGCTTCCGATTTCCACGGCACGCCATCCGGCCAGCGGCGAAAACGTAGTTGGTCGCGCAACAATAACGGCAGGCCGGAATAGTGATTCAACGCGGCAAGGACTTCACGCGAGCGCACATCATCTTTTGGCGCAAGGGCGGCGTGCAACCACAGATGGGCTTGCGCACCGAGAATGTGTCCGGCTTCCAAAAGAGCCCCGCCCACCGCTCCGAGCGCCTCGAAGACACGGAGCGGCATTTCGCGTTCCACCAGCGCGAGCGCTCGTTGCAACGAATCGACGGCTTCGCGCGACTGATCTTCTTCTGCCAGCAGGATTGCTTCACATGCGTGCGCTGTCGGGCTATCGGTATGCGCTGCAACAAACTCCGACACCGTTTGACGTGCCGCATCAAGCTCGCCCAGCGACATTTCAAGCGTCGCTTTCAAGTCCAGTAAAGAAGCCCGGCCGGGATGTGTCGCCAGCGTTTGCTCGACATGTCGCAGTGCGGCCCGCGGCTGCTCGCCTTCAATCATGCGATGGATTTTTTCTATCTCACCGACCAGATCTGAGCAACAGAATTTCAATTTTTTCCCGCTGCCGCACGGGCACAGCGCATAGGGATCGACGGGCATAGGATTATTCAAAACGAGGATTAGATGCGGATCGTTAGTAACGGCGTGACGACGAAACAAGATGGCGCACCACACGCCCGCCTGCCCACGATCCTATCAAATTGCGGCTGTTCTGGCGACCCGAAGGGAAACTATCCACCATCGCTCACGTTCGCTGTCCAGCGAGCTCGTGTCGCTTATTGTCCAGCAGCTTGAGTAGTTTTTTCTGGGGGTCGGCGAATTTCATGACGCCTTCGCGCATCAACTGGTCTTCTAGCTTCTGCATGTCCACTTTGGCATCGATTTCAGCGAGAACGTCAGCCGGCGGCATTTCATCCACCGTGCGGTGGAACGTGAGGCCGCTCTTTTGCACCGCGTCGTTCGTGGCCGGTGGATTCGTTTGAATGTCGCTTCCAGCCAGAGCCATCACATATTTCCACGGCGGATCTTCTGGCTTTTTCGTGCCGGTGCTGGCAAAGATTATTTCCTGGTGCAACGGTGTCGATCGCGTCGACCAGAATTTTTGGTTTTCTTGCCAGAGCCTCTTCGCACCGACGATCCCGACCTGGCCTTGCGCGGCCGGCGATAGTTCGGAAACGTACTTTTCTGTGTACACGTCGACACGCGAAATGAAAATGCTGTAAACGCTCTTGAACCCTTCGAGCGTTTTTCGCCGCTGCGCGCCGCGCCACATCGCATCGCGGGCCGCCTCATACTGCCGCATCGTGAAGATCAGCGTTACGTTAATCGTCACTCCGGCGGCGCATAAGTCTTCGATCGCATCAATACCCGCTGGCGTTGCCGGTACTTTGATCATGCGGTTCCGGTGACCTTTGCTCCATTGTTTGCCCAACTCGATATAGCGCGCCGTACGTTCTTTGCGCGACAACGAACACGCTGGGTCTTCTAGGAGCGGATCAAGCTCAAAGCTTACGTATCCATCGTCGCCCTTCGTGCTCGTCCAAACCGGCAGGAAGACGGATTGCGCATCGCGAACAATGTGATCGGTCATTTGCCATGCCGCGTTCTCATCACTTAGTCCCTCTTCATGAAGCAGATGATCCAACTGGTCGTCGTAACGACCCGATTCAATGAGGTCGGAAATAATGATCGGATTTGAGGTAGCGCCAGTAGCACCCAGCGCTCGATTCGCACGCACGAAATCGGGGTCCACCGAGTCGAGCCATAACTTGGTGCCGGAAGCGATTAATGATTGCAAAGGTGAACTCATTGCTAGCTCCTTCCGCCGCTTGGGTGCGGCAATTGGCAAGTGAATGAAATCATATCGCAGTCCGGCTGCCTCGGACACCTGCTATCAAAAGCTAGGTGGTGCGACGAAACAAGCGAAGCTGCGAAATGGTTAACTTTCGCGAGGACCTTAGCGATTCCTGCGATTCTAACGGTTATTCCTACATTAGGGACTCGATTAAGTCGATTAACGATTGACGGAAACCGCCTAAGCGGGCCCCTGGTAATACTGGACACCGAAGTCGACCATTCCACATTTGAACTGCTTCAACATCGAGCGGGCTTAAAACGTCTTGCGAGTTCCGCTGTTGGCGTTTGGGGGAGATTTCAATCATGACCAACTCGACCCGACTGATCGGGCTGATCATGACAGCCGTTTTGTGGTCCGGGATCGCGATCGCTCAGCCGATGCCGGGCACCAATTTGGGCGACGACCTGCCGCCCGATTTGACGCTGCCTTCGGCGAGCGGCGAGCCTTCGCCTGCGCCCAACGAGCAAGCAACCCCGCCTTCTAATGAAACTGCGGTGCCTTCCGAGGCAGAACAGTCCGCCGAGTCGATCGAAAACCAGTTACCAAATCAGCCTTGTGAGCCTTATCAGCCCTATGTACCCGGACTGTTGGGCGAGCTAGCGCCGATCGAAAGCACAGGCACCTGGCTCCGCCGCGGCTTCTGGTATGCCGAAACAGATGCGGTAGTATTCAACCGTATGTGGAATCGCAAAGACAAACGCTATGCGGCCCAGGATGTGAATGTGAACATGCCTCCTCAGAATGGAACCAGCCTTGGGTTCAACCCCGTTTTCTTGGACACCAATCGGGTTCTGATTTTGAATGGCGCACTGCCGGGCGAGGACGCCTCCGTGCGGGCAACACTGGGGAACTTTTTGTTCCGGGATGATCATAACCGCGACCACTCGCTTGAATTCACGGTGTTCGGCGGTGGAAGTTGGGAGCAGGACCGTGAACTATCCTCCGCGACGCCCAATGGACTGTTCGTGCCATGGTTCATCGATGGCGGAAACCGCTCGTTCGACCAATCGACCAAGCAATCCATCGTCTACCAGAGCGCCCTTGATAGCTCCGAAATGAATTACCACGTTCGCGAACGGCTCGGGCACGATCAGTTGATCATGGATCCCAACGGACAGTGGCATCGGGCCGCAAACGCAGGCTTCGAGAAAGAGTACTTAGTCGGTCTGCGTTTTGTGCAAATGACGGAGAAGCTCAATTGGCAAGCACAGGACATCGTCAATGTGGGTGACGATGGTTCGTATATCATCCACACGGACAACGACATGTTCGGTTTTCAATTGGGCACTGGCTTGACCTGGCAGGCCCCGCGCTGGAGTCTCGGGGCGACCGCTAAAGGCGGCGTGTTCCTGAACGACGCGCTGGGCCGCGACCAACTGAATTTCACGGCCGACGACACCGGCGATGCTGACTTGCGATTGCGGGAAAACGCGCTGTCGTTCGTCGGCGAGTTCCGCTTATTGGGTCGATATCACATCCTACCGAACGTCTCGCTGCGGGCTGGTTACGAAATGTTGTTCATCACGTCCGCGGCCATCGCGCCCAATCAAGCGACGTTCATTACCGACTTCTCGTATCTCAACACGACGGCAAACCCGTTCTACCACGGTGCTTCGTTCGGGTGCGAATGGTATTGGTAGGTCGGCGGCAGCGACTCGCGATCGCTCCTTGCACCGGACAGGCATCCGGAGACCCAAAGCGATGGCCTTTGTAGGACTTTCGTCGCGAAGCGTAAATCTAACCGGCGGCAGTATGCCGATTTCCGAACGAGTGATCTAATCTTCCCACTCCGTAAGGCCTTATACAATAAAGGCTTACACGCCGGGTTTTCTTTTTGGAATGGCCCGCGTCTGCAATTGGCACGCCTCGTGCGTTAGTCGAAGGCGACCTCCATTCGGGACATGGAGGCGGTTCTCGCCGGCGCAGGACGCTTACGCCCGCAACGGGCCGACCTCGTCGAACGAGCGAGAGCCAAGTGCGAGTGGGGCAACGCACTTGAACTCATCGTGCGATCTCCTCAGCAGATTAGGGGGACTTTAAAGATGGTTGCATTCAATCGCGTTCGTTGTACCGTCCTAGCTGTTTCGGAACTGGACCTTTGCAGCCGGTCGCGTGGCGCATTGGCGCAGGACTTACTCCCATGGGCCGATCCGTACGTGGCGCAGCTCATCAAAAAACTGCAGCGCGAAGTTCGCGACGAGCGCCGCCAGCAATTGAGAGCGCGAAATCAGCGGCTGAGCGGCTCGGAAGCGACAGCTGCTTGAACGAGCGGCCGCATCTCGGCCGCCAGATAGAACGAGCCGGCGATGCAGATGCGCTCGCCTGGCATCGATGAGTCTATAACGAATTGCCAGGCGTCACGGGGTGTCGAGCGGACAAAGGTATCGACTGCTTCATAATTTATTTCAGTGCGGATGATGTACAACAGTTCTTCGGCGGCCACGGCGCGAAGGTTGTCCTGGTATTGTGTGGTAACGATCCGGTTAAAGTGAGGTGCCAGTTCGCGAACGATCGCGCGCACGTCTTTGTCGTGGCTGACGGATAAAATCAGAGTGCGTCGGGGTGCCGGGGGCAATTCAGCTAGGGTGTTTGCGAGCGCGCGGGCTGAGGCCGCATTATGGGCGGTATCGACTACAATCGTGGCTTCGCCGGCGAAGATCTCTATGCGACCGGGTAAAGCAGCTCGCGAGAGTCCGAGGGATATCGCGTCGTTCGATATGCACCAGCCTTGGTGTCGCAGCTCTGAGATCGTCGCGAGCGCGACAGCGGCATTTGCTGCCTGATGTCGGCCGGGCATTGCGAGCGGGGAGTGTTCGAGGTGATATTCCTGGCCTGGGACGGTGTAGTCGAATGTGATTTCTCCACACAAGGAGACCGGGAGACAAGGAGAGAAGGAGAGTGATGTCGTTGAATCCTCTTGTTTCCTTGTCTCCTCATTTCTCTGTCTATCTTCGCTCGGTGTCGGGGACGACCCGGCTCGCCAGTATTCGAAATCGAAATCGCGGCCGAGCTGGATCAGGCGGCAGCCGTGGTCACGCGCGGTTTGGCCGATGACGGCTTGGGGTTCCGGGTCGGTGACGCCGCAAATGACGGGCACGCCGGGTTTGATAATCCCGGCTTTTTCGCGGGCAATCGAGCCGAGTGTGTTGCCGAGCTGACGCATATGGTCGAAGCTGATCGAGGTAATCACGCTTACGACGGGGAGGCATACATTGGTCGAATCAAGCCGGCCGCCGAGGCCGACTTCCAAGACGGCCGCATCGGCCTGACGTTCGACGAAATGCAAGAGCGCCATCGCGGTAGTGATTTCGAAATAGGTGGGCCCGGCCGCTGAAGCGGCCTCGTCGTACGCGGTCTCGCCGTCTGCCGCGGCTTCTTCGTCCATTGCGCGCACCATGGGCATTACGCGATTCACGAGGGCGATGAGTTCATCAGCGGAGCATGGAGCGCCGTCGACGACAAAGCGTTCTTCAATTCGCTCCAAGTGTGGCGAGCTGAAGACTCCAGTGCGGTAGCCGGCGGTGGTGAGTATGGAGGCGATCATCGCCGAGGTGGAGCCCTTGCCTTTCGTGCCGGCGACATGGACGATCTTCA
>DASZZA010000834.1:0-6016 GCA_035545135.1 Lacipirellulaceae bacterium
AATACTCTGGCAGAAGTGCATCGTCGAAACGATGCTGTACTTCCGCAGCGCGGCAAAGAGCGCTTCTAAAAAGTGATGCAGTATCACCGCGACCAAACTGAGCGCAACCAAGACGACGAGCGAAGTCGCGTCGGTTCGACCAAATATCAGGTCGGAAAACAGCGGTGCCGCGATCACAATCATGCCCACGGCGAGGAACGTCAGCACGGCCGTCCAAATCGTTGCTCGTCGCAGAAACGTGCGGAGCTGACCCCGTTGTCGAAACCGCTCCAAGTAACGTCCAAACGATCCGGGCAGACCGAGCACAATCACCGGCGACGCCAGCAGCAGGAAGCTGTACGCCATGTCCCACGTGCCCAATTCATCGGGCGTCAGCCATCGGCAAAACAAAACTCCGCGGCCAAAGCCGATCGTCCTTTGCACTAGATTGGCGGCGAGCAATATCGTCACGCTCGCCGCCAGCGTATCGGGCCGCAGCGCGTGGTCCGTTCCCAATAATTGCTCAGTGCTGTCGTTCAAATGAGGTCGTCCTTTATTACACCTAAGGCGCTAACGCGCAAATGGTGAAAACGAAGAGTACAGTCGAATTCACTTCGTATGAGATGAGGCGCGGACTAGGTCGCTTTGCACCTTCGCGTCGTTGCGTGAGCCTTCTGGAGTGCCAATCTGATACTTGCCCGGATCGAAGTCGCGCTGGCCGCGCACCTTGCGCTCGTCCATCGTCAGCCAATTCTTGAACCGAATAATTTCCGGGTCCGCATGAAACCGCCGCAGATGAAATGCGTCGTCGCCGGGAAAGTTGTAGCCGCCGTACGCGGAGCAAACACCGGCGAAGCCCGCTTCGTACGCTACTTGAAAAGCGGCCGCCGACATGTTCTCACGCAGCCCATACGGAAACGCAAAATATCGCACTTCGCAGTTGAGGGCCGATTCTAGATCGCGCTTCGATCCGTCGATTTCGTCAACCAACGCTTCGTGCGATGAGCACCGCGCCAGGTCGGCGTGGCTGCGTGTGTGAGCGCCAATCTCGACGCCCGCCGCCGCCATGTGTCGCAAATCTGCCAATGTATTCACCGCCAACGGCTGGCCCACTCTCAAGTCGTGCGGAAACGGCTCACCGCCCAGCACGTGATTTGTCGAGACAAAGTACGTGAAGGGAATTTGACACTGCAGCAGTAGCGGAATCGCAAATCGCTGATTATCCGCGTACCCGTCATCAAACGTGATACACGCCGTAGGTCGATCGTTCCGTCCAGACGTGATGCGGGCTTGAGCATCGGCCAGGCTTGCAATTTCGAATTTCTTTCGCAGCCAGCCGATTTGCTTCGCGAACGCGGCGGTAGAAATCGTCCAGCCATTGGGCCGATCGTCCGCCACACGATGGTAAAATAGAATCTGCACCGGTTCGCAACAGCGCGCAGCACGGCGGGCCGCCGCCCCACGGCGCGACGGCAACGTCGACCAATAATACGATTGAAGAACCGCTTCTTTCCACATGGTCCGAATCTTACCGCTTGCGAATCAGCCCAATACCTTTTCAGCACCGCTTCGCACCAAGTCGCCAAGCGACTCTGTAACGTTCCAAACCCGGCCGCGCAACCGCGCCAACCGACGATTCGGAATCACTCGGCAGTCGTACGTTTCACGCGGCGTCGCACGCCAATGCGCTTTGTACGGTTCATCGCCGCGGAGAAAATCCACCTGCGTGTGCCTTTCATCAATCGCGGCCTTCAAACACAATATGGTCGACTGCCGCCCGGGTTCCTCGGCCAACCGTGCGGGATCAACGCCACCTTGGTAGGCATACGTTGTCGTCCTCCCTGCGAAGTGATACTCGGCCGCGGCCGGCAAACCGTCCAATTCCATCCACGACATCCGAAGCTGACCGCGCTTGAGCAACCGTTCCGCCACTTCGCGATGAAAGTCATGAAACAGTTGCGACGCAAAGCAACCCGGTTCGCCCAGGCTGCGCCGCCGGCGCTGATGTAGGTCGACCAAAATCGGCCAGGCCGCTTCCAGTTCGGCCGCACGTTGCACGCGATGCCAGCGCACGCGGTCCGACTCCAACACGCGCCGCTCCAATTGCCGCAATTGCTTGCGGTGCGACTTGGAGATTCCGGCCAGGTACTCGTTCCAACTCGTCGGCAAATCAACTACCCAGCAAGAATCGGCCGGCTGACGGGAAACGAGGCAATCCCGCTCTTCCATTTGGGACAGCAGCTTTTCCATCGTCCGATCGGCTCCATCAATGGCACCGAGATCGATTAAGTCCCAATCGTCGAACCGGATAGTTAGCGCGTCAGCAATCGCCCCGGTAATCTTCTCCGCGTCGTCTGCTCGGCAAATAAGCGACAAATGGTCAGTGCAAACTTCGCCACCCCCCAGCCATCGCAGTACGTTTCCCTTGAACCGCGATCGATCAAGATACCATGGCGCGATGCCGACCAACCGTTTCTCGTTTGCGTTCGCTCCCGTCACATCGTCGAACACGGCCAGCACGTACAGCCGCAGGTCGCCGACCGCAGCGCCGCCACGTTCACCCACCGCACACTCACCGCCATAGTGTTTCCACCAGCTGGCCAGCCAATCCCAACTGCGAAATGGCACCTCACCCGCAAGAGCATTCCATGCCGATTCGAGGGCAACAAGTTCCCGCCAGTGAGTGATTTGTTCAATGTACATATTCACCAGATGGTGTCGATTTTCGAAAAGAATTCGTCCCACACACTCTACGGCCCCGGCGCGTAGCGAAAGCAATCTCCTTAACGCGTCGCGAACTCCCGTCTGCAAACCCAGTGCCTTGCGGCTCGCGGCTAGCGCACTGATCGTTCTCCGCACCAAAACTCTGGCGTAATCGGTGGCGAAAGCAATCGAAAGCGGCGGCCGTTTTCGATGACCTTACGGTTATGGCGCATGCGCCGTCTTTCCGTTGCGTTGCCGGATTACTTCACGTTGCGGAAACGCTACGTCAGCCGCACGATTGGAACATCGCCGAAGGTAGACCATGCCAGCGAAAACGGCGGAAAATCAAGCCGAAGTCACGGTTTTCTGCGACGGCACGTTCTCCCGTTTTCATGTCAAGGCCCTCGAGGCACGGTCTTTGCCCCAAGCCGCCTCCGTCACGATTTTTGAATGTCAGTTTTCCACCGAGAGACGCAAACTCATGGATCGAAAACACCAATCGACCACGCACTCCGATTTCGCTGTCGCCATGCAGCCGGCCGATTTCGTTCGACTTCTTCGCACGCACGTTCGTTGGTGGATCATTCCCGCCGTCGTATGTGGCTTCCTTGCCGGCGCCTATAGCCTGATTGCTCCGCGCGACTGGCAAGCAACTCAAACGCTTTTCGTCCGCCCCGAGGCGGCCAGCGTCTCTCCTGAGCGTCTCGGCAAGTTCTCCGACCTTTCCGAAATGAAGGTGCTGCAAGAGACCATTTTGGAAATGGCCAAAAGCCAGAGTGTGATCCACGCGACATTGACCGAAGTCGGGCCGCCCAGCCACCGTCACACCGCGCAGTGGCCCACCGAGCGCGATATTCAGAACTTCCGCGAAGTCGTCGACATGCGGCCGCCCAGCGGCGCCGAATTCGGCAAAACCGAAGTATTCTACCTGTCGGTTCGCGATTCCAGCCGCGACCGGGCCCGCGCGCTGGTCGGCACTCTGTGCAAACAGCTTCAACACCGCATGCAGGAGTTGCGCGACCATAACGCCCAAGGCATGGTCACCGAACTGCAGCACACAGTCGCCATGGCCGAGGGCGACCTCGCCGCCCAAATCGGACGGCTGTCCACCTTTGAAGCCAAGGTCGGTGCCGATCTCGGCGAGCTGCGTAGCCTCAACGCCGAAACCGGCGGGCAGGACGCCGTCTCGCAAGAATTGCAGGCCATCGACACCGAGCGGCGTGCCAATGAATCGCAGCTTCACGAGAATCAGCGGCTGCTCAAGCTGCTCGTTGCCGCAAAGGACGATCCGCAGCAACTGCTTGCCACGCCGAACAGCCTGCTTGTTTCGCAGCCGGCGTTGAGCCAACTAAAGGTTGCGCTCGTCAATGCTCAGCTTCGCGTGGCCACGTTGCTCGGCACCCGTTCGGAAAAGCATCCGTTTGTACTCGCTGCCCGCGAGGCCGAGACTTTGATTCGCCACCAATTAAACCGCGAATTGGACGTTGCCATTCGCGGTTTGCAAGTGGATATCGACCTCGCGACTGACCGAGAGAAAACTTTGACCGCCAAGCACGATGCGGCACGCCAACGAGTGGCGCGATTGGCCGCAAACCGTGCCGAATACGCCAATCTTGTTGCCTCGGTGCAGAACCACACACGGCTGGTCGAAGCCGCACGCAAAAACCTGGCGGATGCCCGCGCTCAACAGGCCGGCGCGCGTAGCGCGAGCGTCATCAGCCGCATCGACGGTGTAGAGGCCGGTGTGTCGCCCATCGGCCCGTCGCGTACGACGATCACTGCTGCCGGCGGGCTCGCCGGGCTGCTTTTGGGAATTGGCGTCGTGTTCCTGTTTGCCAATCCGTCGCCCGCATCTAGTACTGCCGTTTATGACGACGCACGCACCGACGATGTGGTCGCCGAGCCTCTCGTCAATCAACGTCGTACCTCCAACGAAGCATTCGGCATGTTCCGTGGCATGACGCTCGAAGAAGCAGTCCATGCCGTGCAACATCGCGGTTAACCGCGCCCGTTCCCTTGCAGCTGAACTCGACCCAGCCCAGCGGTTTTATATCGTATCCTTGTCTATGCCGGTCGTAACCGCCGCTTTCGTGCTCGCCGCTATCGTTTGGGGAGCGATCTGCGCCCGACGCGGATCATTGCTCGTTGGCTGCGGCCTGTTGGTGGTCGTCAGTTACGTCTTTGGTCATGAATTCTGGAATACCCAAATCGGTCCGCTGCCGCTTACGTTCGACCGAGTGATGTTACTCGGCCTATTTGCCGCGTTCGCGTACCAGTGGCGATTCGGCGGCTTGAAACTTCGACCGATGACGAGCGGCGACTGGATGCTCGTCGCCATGCTCGCGGTCTATGTTGCAAGCGCCGCCCTTAGCGGCGAGCCGGAAATCACCGATGGCGTTACCTCCAAATGGGGCCGCCTGGTGACAAGTTTCCTCTTACCCGCTGTCCTCTACGCAATCATTCGGCAACTCGAAATATCAAGGCGCGATTGGACACGGTTCCTTGCCACCATTGCCGTCCTCGGTGTTTACCTCGCTTGCACGGGCGTTTTTGAAGTCGCCAAACTGTGGTCGTACGTTTTTCCCCACTACATCTCAAATCCCGACCTCGGCATTCACTTCGGCCGCGCACGCGGGCCCGACTTGAACGCCGAAAGTCTCGGCCTGTATCTAACTGCTTGCCTGTGTTGCACTTGGACCGTTCTGCAATTCACGCGCCGTCGCGCCTTTCAGCTTGTCCTGATGGTAGCCATGCCGCTCATGGCCTGTGCCGTTTTGCTTACCTACACACGTTCGGCATGGATCGGTATGGCAGCCAGTGGATTGGTCATTGCCGCCTTTTATATTCCGCGTCGCTGGCGATTGCCCGCGATCGCCGGCACCACGCTCGTCGGATTGATCGTCGTCACCGCGTGCTGGGGGCAATTGCTCGGCATCAAGCGCGAAGGCACCGTCGAAGATTCCGAACACTCGGTCGATCAACGCGAATCGTTCGCGTACGTCTCGTGGAAAATGTTCCACGACCATCCAATTTTCGGCGTCGGTTTCGGCCGCTTCTACGACCGCAAGCTGCCCTATCTGTCCGATCGTTCGCAACAAATCGAGCTAGAATCGCTCCGACCGCTGCACCACCATAACACCATCCTCGGCTCATTGACCGAAACCGGCCTGGTCGGACTCGCCGCTTTCCTCGGCGTTTTCGCCGTGTGGATTCGCAACGGTTGGAGACTCGCGACACGCAGCCACTCACCGTCATGGGTTCGCGCACAAGGGATCTTGATGCTGGCCTTGCTTACGAATTATCTGGCGTCGGCCGGATTCCACGATCTCTCACT
>DASZZA010000835.1:0-3620 GCA_035545135.1 Lacipirellulaceae bacterium
CACCGGCGATGCCGGTGATCAACAGAGGCAACGGAATCGTTTCGTCGGCGCGGGAAATCACGCCCGCAATTGTAACCGACCGCCTCATTACGCGGCAGTGAGTTAGCGTCGGCGACCACACCGAATCTACCTGGCGACGCATTGCCACTTAGATTCGGCCTAACGGCGATGCAAAATTATTGTCAACCGGCGCGCCGCCGCGCCACGAACGCGGCGTAATCGGCCGGCGTATCGATGCCGCTCGACGCGTGCTCCACGACTCCTACCAAAATCGTCCCGCCCGCTTGCAACATGCGAAGCTGCTCCAGCTTCTCCGCTTGCTCCAGCGACGACGGCGGCAGCGAGGATACTTCCAGCAGCACCGTGCGTCGAAACGCGTAAATGCCCAAGTGCTGATAGAATAGCAGTGGGTCATTAAACGGCCGGTCTGCCACCGGATCGCGCACGAATGGAATCGGGCTGCGACTGAAATAAAGCGCTCGGCCCGCATTGTCGAACACCACCTTCACGCATGCCGGGTTTGCAAGGTGCTCCGGCGACGCTAACCGCGTGGCAAGTGTCGCCATTCCGGCCGAGGGGTTCTGCTCCAACAACTCAATAACGCGATCGATATTCTCGGGCGACATTTCCGGTTCATCGCCCTGTACGTTGACCAGCACATCGGCCCGCGGCAGCTTGCGGGCAACTTCCGCCACCCGGTCGGTGCCGCTCGCACAGGCCGGGCTCGTCATTACGAAATCGCCACGAAAGCTTTCTACCTCACGGGCGATTTCGGCATGGTCGGTGGCAATCAGCACGCCCGCCGGCTTGCGTGCGGCGCAAGCCGCTTCGTACGTGTGTTGCAAAAGTGTCTTACCAGTTTCCTTCAGCAGCATCTTCCGCGGTAGTCGCGTCGAGGCGTACCGGGCCGGGATCACAACGTAACTACGCAGCTTCCCGGCAGTTTGGTTTAATTGAGGCATGGCAACTCCTTCTACTTCCAAGAAGCGGCGATTCATAGCGGAATTCAAAGAATCGGGGTAGGTTGAAAAAGCCCAGCAAACGTACAATTGCGCGACTCCGAAACCCTCTCCCTTTGGGAGAGGACCGGGTGAGGGGCCTTGGCTCTACCGCTGCCATTGCTTCTGCCTCGCCTAGGAGAACAGGCAATCAAGAAAGCAGAACGGACTGGCAAATGTGCGGCATCGTCGGCTACGTAGGGCCCCGGCAGGCGACGGACTTTCTCATTGAGGGTTTGCGCCGCTTGGAGTACCGCGGCTACGATAGCAGCGGTGTCGTCACAATCGATCACGGCGAATTTGCCATCACCAAGTCGGCCGGGCGCGTCGGCGATCTTGTCGCCAAGCTGGCTACGCACCCCGCGCCCGGTACGATCGGCCTTGGCCACACGCGGTGGGCCACTCACGGACCGGCTAACGACGACAACGCCCATCCGCACGTCGGCGGCGACAATGTACTCGCGCTCGTCCACAACGGTGTCATCGAAAACTATCGCGAGCTCAAGCAACAGCTCGCCGAGCGTGGCTACTATTGCAAGACAACAACGGATTCCGAAGTTATCGCCCAATTAGTGGCGGCGGAATTGGATTCTCGATCCGAGTCTCCCGCACCAACCTCGCCGGCCGATCGCTACACCGCGCTGGTCGAAACTGTCCAAGCCGCCCTCGCCCAACTCCGCGGTACGTACGGTTTGGCGATGGTCTTCCGCGATTGGCCCGACGTGATCGTGGCCGCCCGCCTTGGCAGCCCGCTGGTGGTCGGCGTCGGTGAGGGTGAGCATTTCGTCGCCAGCGATGGCTCGCCGCTCCTCGGCCATACCGATCGCATTGTCTACCTGGCGGATCACGAGCTCGCCGTCGTAACGGCTCAATCGATCCGCGTGATCAACCGCGATGAAGGCCAGATCCGGCACAGTGTCAAGCGACTCGACATCGATCCGACCCAGGTCGAGCCGGGCGGCTTTCCCCATTACATGCTCAAAGAAATCTTCGAGCAACCGGAAACCGTCACTGCCGCCATGCGTGGCCGATTGAACCGCGAAGAAGCGACTGCCGTGTTTGGCGGCCTCAATCTAACGCCGCAGCAATTGCGCGCGGTCGATCGCATTGTGCTTACCGCCTGCGGCACAAGTTGGCATGCCGCACTAGTCGGCGAATACATGATCGAAGCGTTCTCGCGGATTCCGGTCGAAGTGGAATACGCCAGCGAGCTGCGCTACCGCAATCCTCCGATGACGGCAAAGACGTTGCTGTTTGCCATCACGCAAAGTGGCGAAACGATCGACACATTGGCCGCCCTACGCGAAATGAAGCGCAAAGGCCATCCGACGCTCGCAATTTGCAACGTCGTCGGCAGCACGATCGCCCGGGAGGCGGACGGCGGTATCTATCTGCACGCCGGACCGGAAATCGGCGTGGCATCGACGAAGGCGTTCACGTCGCAATGTATCGTCATGGCGCTCCTGTCCCTCTACTTCGGCCGCATTCGTCATCTCAGCTACGAAGCCGGCCTGCGGATCATCGACGAACTAACCGCGCTGCCGGCTCACGTCGAAGAAGCGCTCGACACAAACAACGAAGCCCGCCGCATCGCCGCCAAGTACGCCTCGTGCAATAACTTCCTCTATCTGGGTCGCCAATACAATTTCCCCACGGCACTCGAAGGCGCTCTCAAGCTTAAAGAAATCAGCTACATTCATGCCGAAGGCTACCCAGCGGCCGAAATGAAGCACGGCCCCATCGCGCTTGTCGACGAGCAAACGCCTAGCGTGTTCATCGTGCCGCAAGGTGGCGTGTACAGCAAAGTGCTTTCCAACATGGAAGAAATCAAAGCCCGCGGCGGACCGGTGATCGCAGTCGTCGACAAGGACGATTCCCAGGCGGTCGAGCTGGCCGACGACGTGATCCGTATACCGGCCGTACCTGAGTTCCTGCAACCAATCGTCACCGTTATCCCGCTGCAACTTTTGGCCTACCACGCCGCCGTCCTCCGCGGTTGCGATGTGGACAAGCCGCGGAATTTGGCGAAAAGTGTAACAGTCGAATGATTCGCGTCACTGATTGCGATACAACCGTTTAGCGTCGGCCACCACGCTGAACTAGTTCGAGTAAACTATGCCCAACTCCAACCAAATCGAGGCCATCCTCGACCAACTCGCCCGTGGCCCTGCCCTGGTTCGACAGGTAATTTACGAAATGCCGCCGGATTTGCGCAAACGCCGTCCCGCCCCCGGCATGTGGTCGGCCCACGAACATGCCGTCCACCTGCCGGCCGTGCAGCCCCTCATGATGCGGCGACTCGCTCAAATGCTGGCTCAACCCGGCTGTCATATTAAGTCGTACGAGCCGTCCCGCGACGAACCTGGCGATGCGCTACTGAAGCTCGATCTCGACGCCGAGATGGACCGCTTCGACCGTGAACGAAGCTCCATGATCGAACGGCTACGTAAGCTAACTCCCGAACAATGGGCCATAACCGCCGAACACGACGAATACTCACACTATGGCGTCGTCATCATGTTCCGCCACATCGCCCTGCACGACCTGCACCACGCTTACAAGATCGAGGAACGCTTGCTGCGCAAGAGCTGGGAATAGAAGCGATGGCGAATTACGATGCTT
>DASZZA010000836.1:0-3080 GCA_035545135.1 Lacipirellulaceae bacterium
GTTCCACCGCCGGGACCCATTCCGTAGCCGGAGAATACTTGATTGCCTCCGGCAATGTCGCCGTAGATTGCATCGGCGAGCACCGCTCGCGATGTCAGGATAGAAAGCACCGCGACGAAGAGCGGCGCAAGAAATGTCATCGAAGTTTTGTTGCTCATCAGCTCGCTCCGTGGATGGGGGCGTAAGTCGCATGATTTCGAAACGCGAAAATCGCGTTAGCGCTGGGCAGCGATGATAAGAATCGATGCCAGTACAGTCGACGCCAAACGCAATCGACGCGATGCAAATGTAAAAAGCTGTGACGAGAAGGACGCCGTCAATGGTCGCGTCCACTTTCGGCTAATAAGAAGATCAGTAGCGTGCTCCGTCGGGGCTGCACTGAATCGACTCTGGCGAAAATAGCCTCAGGGCACTCCGATTGCAAGTCCGGGGACGGATTATGCAGACGACCGCTCCTACGGGTTCGCACGACGCCGAAAGCTCATTTGCCTTTTCCGAGCGGTCGATAGCGCCGGCCGTCGAGTGCACCTGGAACTAGAAGGAGGGTCGAAAATACGAGCTAGCGCGACAATCGCGCGAGTTCGCCGACCGGGCTGAGAGTGCAGAAGGATACACAACGTCAGGCAATCGTCAAACGTTGACGTTCACGCCGCAGACGCCGTCGTGCCAACAATGCGAATCCGCCAAGGGCGGCGAGGATGAATGCGGACGGCTCGGGAAGCGAGGTGGCTTCCAATTGACCGCTGAAGACCGCATCGAAGTTACCAAAAGGCGTGACGAGTGGGACCTCGGCAAGAATGGGAATGCTGTACGTTCCCAGAATAAATGAGCCATTGCCGGCGCCGGAAATCATGCCGCTCGCGTTAGCAACAGACATTTGCCCGTGCATGAAGGGCTCGCCGCTGTCGTCGTTCAGATTGTAATCCAGACTTCCCGCGGAAAACCCGAACGTCAACCCCGTGGTGTCGAAAGCCCCGCCGGCAATCGGAGTTGAACCCTGCAACGTCGCTACAAGTGACCGGAAGTCGACATATCCGAGAAGTTCGGCGATGCCGAAGTCGGGCGGCACGTTTGCCTGTTGAAAGACCAGGCCGAAATTGGCGAAACCACTCCCCGGGTTAAAGGGGAGACCACCAGGCGATTCGACTCCGCCACCGCTACCCGGCTTTTGCGGAGTGCTGTTCACGGTAATGGCAGCACCGCTCTCAAAGGTCACAACACCGCCTAGGTTCGTAACATTGATATGCCCACTCAGGTCGATCGTGTCGGACCCGAACGACTGAGGAAAAGATATTGAGTTGCCGTCATCGAATAACTCTGCTGAAAGCACCGAGTGGAACAAGAAATATTCCCCGCCGCTTGCCCAAGCATTCTCGGCCGAGAGAGCGAGTGACAATAGCGCCGCAATGCAGAAAAGTGCCGGCCCACAAAGTCGCCCAAGTGCGCCCCATCTGTAAAGAGGCGGAATGCCTGCCTTAATATATGGGACCGAAGCAAATAACCGCGGCGCAGCGGTGGCGCAACATTCGATGAAGTGCATGAGTTGCCACAATACAAAGAGTGCGGAGGACGCAATCGAGAAGTAACGCGACTTGATTTTGCGTTGGCTAGCGTTCTCCGGGGGGCAACTCAGTGATGTGGAGTCTAACTCGCAAGGAAGGGATTACAAGCAGTTCCCCCGTCAAACCGCCCCGCCGTCCGAAGTGGCACCAAGATCTCGGCAATCGTTTCATGTCCGGAATTCGAATTCTGGCCTGGTATTCCCTTACGTGGCCGGCGCCCTGCCGTGTGGCTTGACCCTGCGCACAGCGCGTGTTATCCCACGTGGCGTGAAATACGAGCCGCTCCTGCACATCGTTCTCTTTCAGCCCGAGATTCCCCATAACACCGGGAGCGTCGGTCGCACGTGCGTTGCCGCCGGGGCGAAGCTGTGGCTCGTCCGCCCACTCGGCTTCCGGTTGGACGATTACTACCTGCGCCGCGCCGGCCTGGACTATTGGCCCCATCTCGAGTGGGAAGCGGTCGACGATTGGCAAGCTCTGTGCGCCAAGCTGCCGGCGAGCGAAGGGTACTATTACTTCACCAAAACCGCCGCGCGCAGCTACACGACGGTCAACTATCAAGTGGGGGACGTGCTCGTCTTCGGCAGCGAATCGCAAGGCTTGCCGGCGAGTATCCTGGAACCGAACCGCGAGCGCGCCTTGCGCATCCCAATCCGGCCGGCGGCGCGCAGCTTGAACCTGTCGAATTCCGTCGCCATCGTCACGTTCGAGGCACGCCGGCAATGGGAACACAAGGGCGCGCGGCCGCTGCCGGGCGAGGCCGGAGATAGCTAAGTCCACGCCGTCACTTGCATCAAAACACCAACAGAAGAAATCGTCATGCCTTCGATCACCGCCGACAAACTGACCGATTTCGCCGCCGCGCTTTTGACGGCCGGAGGGCTCAGCCGGGACGAAGCCGCGCTCGTGGCGCGCAGCCTGGTGGCCGCCAACCTCCGCGGCCACGATTCGCACGGTGTCATGCGCGTGCCGTATTACCTCGACCAGGTTGCCAAGGGCGAACTACGGCCGGGCGCGACGATGACCATCTTGAACGAGTCCCCTGCCCTGCTCATGGCCGATGGCCACTGGGGATTCGGCCAGTCGCTCGCCCGCGACTTGACGAGCCACCTGATCGCCAAAGCGCGGAAATCGGCCGTCTGTGTCGGCACGTTGATCCACAGCGGACACATCGGCCGCTTGGGTGAATATTGCGAGCAAGCCGCGGATGCTGGCATGGTCTCGCTGGTAATGGTCAACACGCATGGGGCCGCGCGACGCGTCGCGCCCGTCGGCGGCACGGCGCCACGGCTGGGAACGAATCCTTTGGCCTTCGGCGTGCCGAGCGAACAGGGAACACTCGTTCTCGACTTCGGCACAAGCGCCACGGCCGAAGGCAAGGTGCGGGTGAAGAAGATCGCCGGCCAGACGTGCCCCGACGGTTGGTTGCTCGATGCCGAAGGCCACCCGACGAACGATCCCAATACGCTCTACGGCAATCCGCCCGGCACGATTCGCCCGATGGGAGGGGATCAGGCG
>DASZZA010000837.1:0-9085 GCA_035545135.1 Lacipirellulaceae bacterium
TCTTGCACCTTACACAGCCCGCGGTAGCTGGAGCGCCCGCCGTTCTTGCTTATACTCTTCGAGATGATCCGGCTCTTCGTGTGAGGGGCACAATGAACGACTTTCGCCCCAGCATCCTGGTGCTGCCCCTTCGAAGCAAACGCGATCGATAAAATCTCGCCCCGCGCGCCCGGCTCCATCATGTAAACGGCCGGATACTTCATCGTCAGCCGGCTACCCAGGTTGCCGTCGATCCATTCCATGAGCGCGTCGCCATAGGCAACCGCCCGCTTGGTCACCAGGTTGTAAATGTTGTTGGCCCAGTTCTGGATCGTCGTATACCGGCATCGAGCGCCGCGGCGAACGATGATCTCGACGACGGCCGAGTGCAGACTCTCGGTCGAATACATCGGCGCCGTGCAACCTTCGACGTAATGCACCTCGGCCCCTTCGTCGACAATAATGAGCGTCCGCTCGAACTGCCCCATTCGCTCTGCATTGATGCGGAAATACGCCTGCAGCGGAAACTCGATCTTCACGCCCTTCGGCACGTAAATGAATGACCCGCCCGACCACACGGCCGAGTTGAGTGCCGCAAATTTGTTATCCTCCGGCGGAATGATCGTGCCAATGTACTGGCGCACCAAGTCGCCGTGCTCGCGAAGCGCCGTATCCGTATCCGTAAAGATTACGCCCTTTTTCCCGAGCTCTTCCTGCAACGAACCGTAAACGACTTCGCTCTCGAACTGGGCCTTCACGCCGGCCAGAAACTTCTTCTCCGCCTCCGGAATGCCCAGCTTGTCGAACGTTTCCTTGATCTCCGCCGGCACATCGTCCCAGGTCTTTCCTTGGTGTTCAGTCGGCTTCAGGTAGTAATAAATATCCTGAAAATCAATCGCGATGTTCCCACCCCACCGCGGCATCGGCTTCGATTCGAAGATCTGCAGCGACCGCAACCGAAAATCGCGCATCCACGCCGGCTCCTGTTTCATCTCCGAAATCGCGGCCACAATGTTCGGATTCAGCCCACGCTCCGCCTTGAACACCGCATGCGACGGAGTTATGAAGTCGTACTTATTGATCTCTCCCAAACCAGTTTCATCGGGAGATGCTAACAAGTCAGTTGCCATGACCTATTCCTATCTCTCATACATCGGACGGGATAACAGGATTTGCTGGATCGACTGGGTTCAATCCTTATCTTGTAAATCCTGCTAATCCTGTTATCTCGTCCCGTCTTTTGTTCGTTCGTTACCTGGCACCGACGGGAACATTCTTCTCCGCCGCCGCCATTTCCTTCTCCACAGCCGCATCCTCCGGATGCCGCGCTCGCACTTTGTCGTAACCTTCGGTGTACAATTCGCGTGCCAACTCGACGCCCCCGGTTTCCACGATCCGCCCGCCCAGCATCACGTGCGTATAGTCCGGCGTGTTGTGCTCCAACAACCGATCGTGGTGCGTGATAATGAGGATGCCCATTTCGGCGCCGCCAATCTCGGCAATGCTCTGGCTGGCCAGCTTTACCGCGTCTACGTCGAGCCCGCTATCCGTCTCATCAAGGATCGCGAACTTCGGCCGCAACATCGCCATTTGCAGAATCTCGGCCCGCTTCATCTCGCCGCCGGAAAATCCGTCGTTCACATATCGCCGGGCAAATTCTTCATCCATCCGCAATTGGGTCATCTTCTCGCGCAGCTCCTTGCGAAACTCGCGCATGGGAATGAGCTGTTCGCCCTCCTTGCGGTTCGGGTTGCGCACGTTCGTTGTCGCGTGCCGTAAAAAGTCAGCCATCTTCACGCCCGGAATCGCCATCGGTCGCTGAAACGCCATGAAGATGCCGGCCCGCGCACGCTCGGTCGCATCCCAATCCAAAATGTTCTCGCCGTTGAGCTCGATCGTCCCTTCGGTCACCGCGTAATTCGGGTGCCCCATAATGACGCCCGCAAGCGTGCTTTTGCCGGAGCCGTTCGGCCCCATGAGCGCATGCACTTCCCCGCGGCGAATGGTCATGTTCACTCCGTTGAGGATCGCCTTGCCCCCAACCGCCACGTGCAGATTTTTGATTTCTAGTGTTTCAGTCATTGCTCTTCTTTCGCAACCGCCACTTCGGCAACGCTATAACATCCAGGTTCATAAATTCACGCAGTAATTTTCTGATGATCGAACATCGGCTCGTTGTCGGCCGGGGCTGCCACGTAACCGCTGTGATGCGGCACCGGCAGCTCATCATCGACTTTGATTCCTAGCTGCGCGACGGCCGCTGAGCCGCGCTGTTTCGCAATCTTGTGCCCCTTGATCTTGTCCTGAATTCGCATCAGCCCCTCGAGGAGCGACTCCGGCCGCGGCGGACAACCCGGCACATACACATCCACCGGCACCACCAGGTCCACGCCCTTCACCACGTGGTAGCCATACTTGAAATACGGCCCACCCCCCACCGTGCAGGCACCCATCGCGATCACGAACTTCGGGTCGGGCATCATGTTGTAAAGTCGCCGTACCCGGCTGGCCATTTTGTACGTGACCGTGCCGGCTACAATCATCAAATCAGCCTGCCGCGGTGTTGCACGGAACGCCCCCGCGCCGAACCGGTCCATGTCGTACCGGCTCGCCCCGGCGGCCATCATCTCGATCGCGCAACAGGCCAACCCAAACGTCAGAGGCCAGACGCTCGACTGCCGCGCCCAGTTGATCGCCTGCTCAACCGTCGTCGTGATGACGTTCTCTTCGAACCGACCCTCAATCCATGGCTGCGAAATTCCGTTGTTCACATATCCTCCGTAGCTTGGGCATCGCCCACCTTCACGCTGATTCATTTACGTTCCGTTGCCGCGGCGGGCAATGCCCACCCGATAGTAAACTCGTTATTCTCCTCTACAAAGCGCTCGGCGTGAAGGTGCAGCACGTCGCGCCATCCAGCCGGCACTCGGCAAGCCGCACATTCTCACCCAAGATTTCCGATAACATCAGCTTTTCCATCGTGCACACGCCACGATCGCGCTTGGCCAATTCCGGATAAGGACACGCCAACGCTGAAAGCACAGGCAACGCTTCCGCATGCTCGACCTTGAACGGAACGTCGCGCTCGCTCATCACGCCGGCAAGTGCCGTCATTCGCTCGCGCAATGAACCCTCACCCACCTGCGCCCGATACCGGTCCGCCAACCGCCCCGCGATGCGTTGCAAAAGCCCGCGTCGAACTGTTGGGTCTTCCACCGACTTGATTTCGTCCCACAGCACCGTTGCCATGTCAGCAAAGTTTGTCCCGGCAGACCGCTCGCCCTTTTCGGTCAACGAGTAGCGATGGTTCGGACGCCCGCGACCCTTATGCTCAATCTGCCGCTGAATGATTCCGTCCGACATCAGCCGCTGGAGCCGCTGCCGCACGGCCGTCGCCGTGACCCCCATTTCGGCCACCAACGTCCCGATTGTCACCGCGCCATTTCGACGCATGATATCGAGCATCAATTTGTCGGAGTTATCAGGTTGCATCGTCGATTTGCCCGCGATTCCGCCGCGATTCCATTCACTACAATCCTACGAGTTTTTCGATTTTTGACAACCTACTATTTGAAAAATAGTCTGATGACGCAAACTGTTATGATAAAAAGACTTGCGAATATCGATCGCCCCCTGACCAAGTGGGGCGTCGCGAACTGCACGGTGGAGGCAGTCTCAGTTCTTCGATCGACGCGCGCGACTGCGCGTTCCGGGCGGTTGAGGGGTGCAAGGAAGAGAAGTTCCTATTCCGGGCGTCCCATGCGCTTCTCCGCGCGCGAATGTTGGGACCAAATCGAACGAACCCAATAGGCACGGCCCGCAACGTGGTACAACAACCCCAGAAAGGTGAATGTCCACGCGGCAAGTGCCACGTAGATCAGCGTCCGTGAAATCGGTTCCAGCGGAATGTGGCTGGCTTCTGCCAACTTTAACGTTGACGCCGTGTACATCCCCAACGGGAAAACGATGTCCCAATAGCGCGGCTCATAGCGGATGGGATAACGACGCACCAAGTGCCGCCAGATTCCCAAAACCACGAGGAGCGGCAGCCACCACGTGGCGGTGATCCAAAACAAGTACGTCATTCCCAACAGGAATGGCAACAACTGCTGCAGAAACGCTAACGACGAGGCCGATTGCGCGATTAGACTTCCCGCCAGTACTGTGATTGCCACTGCCCCCAGGTCGACCCAATGGTACGGCGTCAGCTCAGCAGGCGTAACCGGCACAAGCAGCAGCCGCTGAAAAATCAGCGTGATAAAGATGATATAAAGCATGCCTCCCAATAAAAACAAGCAGAAGGCGGTAAACAGCAGCACCTTCGACCATGCCGGAAAAATCGGCGCTAAGAGTGACGCAAGCACCGCAACCGATTGTGTGGAGACGACCGGTAGCAGCCAATTGCCATGCAATACGATTTGCGCCCCCGGTTTGTCTTGCTTCGTCGCAATCGCCGCAAATAACGCATACAGAATCAGGATCCACAACGCGATCCCAACGATCCAACAGCCTAGTGCGGCCTGGTACGCGTTAGCCAGAAGTATGAACTGGCTTCCCAGGATGCAGGTCGCCGCCACAATCGTCAGAAATCCCGGGCCGCGATAATAGCTCCGCAAATCGCAAAATATACGATCTGGATAAATTGCCACTCGCACGAGTGTCAACAACCACAGAAGAACATAGGCCAGGATGTTGATTGAAAACAGCGACCACGCGGTTCGCGGCATTCCCAACAGAGAGCTGGCAATCGATACGATTCCCGTGGCCATCACCAGGGTAAAGTATCCCGGCGGTAAGCGGCGGATTGGCCAACCGATGGATCGTACCATTCAGTGATGCTAGGGCATCCGGTGATGCCGCACAATCGAGCGTGGAAAAGCTCGTCAATGGGCGGAATCGCCAAGCTCCACTCCTCTTTGGCAGAGGATTTGCACTCTAAGATTTGCACTTGTCCCACGTATCAGCTAGTACATACTACGCTTCACCGCCGGGATGCGAACGCGGATTAACGGAGCGCCACGTTGCCGGCCTGGCGCGCTCGGAACGGTAAGTGCCACAGACGCCACCGTCATATTTCGCGTGGGAACCATTGGTCGACGACGTCGCGAAACTCGGTCGGCTTGGCCGCCTTTACCACGCGACTGCGAAATTCCCGTGCCCCGGCCCGCCCTTGCGCATAGCAACACGCGTACTTGCGCATGAGGAGTGTTCCCTTGGCTTCACCGAACCGCCGGCAGACGAGGTCGAAATGGTGCAGCAGAAGTTGCCGCTCTTCTTCGAGGGTCGGTTCCGGCGGTACCAACTCGCCCCGCATCGCTGCCGCCGCCTGTCGAAACAGCCACGGCCGAGCCAACGACGCGCGAGCGATCATCACGCCGTCGATGTCGTACCGTCGAAAGGCCGCCACCACTTTTCCTGCTGAATCGAGGTCGCCATTCCCGATCAGGGGAATTCGCCGCAAGTGCGGCTTGATTGCCCCGATCTCGTCCCAATCCGCCGAGCCGCGAAACATATCCGACGCCGTACGCCCGTGAACCGTGAGCGCGGCTGCGCCTGCCCCTTCAACTACTTGTGCCACATCGATCGCGTTGATCTTGTCGCGAGTACAGCCGAGTCGAATCTTTGCCGTTACCGCCGTCGGCGCACACGCTTTCACGACCTGCTCAATGATCACCCCCATGCGCTCCGGCTCGCGCAACAAGTAGGAACCACTGTGCGCCTTTTGCACCACATCGCGCACCGGGCACCCGAAGTTGATATCGACCACACTGACCTTGTACTCGTGCGCCAGACGCGCCCCCACCTTCGCCAACGTCGGCGGGTCGTTGTCCCAAATCTGCACGGCCAGCGGCCGCGGCTCGTCTTTCACTCCCCACAGCCGATCCGGATGCTCCGCCTCATTCTCGTCCAACCAGGCGAAGCCCTTCGCATTGACCATCTCCGTGGCCAACAGCCCCGCGCCCCCAAATTCGCGCACGATCTGCCGAAAGGCATAGTTCGTGTAACCTGCCATCGGCGCTTGCAGAATCGGCGGATCGACCCGCACCGAGCCAATCCACAGCGGCCTAACAGCCGGCGCCGGCTCAGAAAGCATTTCCGTCGTAGCACGCGGACTTGCCTGACGAAGTAACCGCGTTGCAACGAGAGGACCCATGGAGCGTTATTATAGACGAACAGACCTGCCTCCCCGCCATCCTGGCCGGGAATTTATAGCCGAGCCATTTTGCTCGGAATGCCGCTCACCGCGCCGGCACAACGAGCGAATGTTCCGTACGCGACTCCGCCCCCGTCGCCGCAGCCGGATGCACGGCCTCATCGAGTTTTACCGCTCGCTTCCCTTGTTTGGCTGTTGACGAAGACCATTCGTTGGCGAACGTCGGCGGCGGCCCCGTTTCCTCATTGCTCGACTGCCGCCTCGTTGGATGCGAAGACGACGACCGCGTGGCGCTTGATGACGTTGGCCGAATGATCAACATATCGGTAAGCCGTTCCGCGCCAATCTGGCCCGGTAACGCCAATTCCGCATAACGGGCAATCCGCCGGTTGTAATCGCGAGCAATCTGCACGAATGCTCGCCGTCGCAACGCCAATAGCTCCAACGCCTGGATTCCGTTCGCGCCATCCGGACTGCCGCCCCGCACCGAGCCATCTAACAACTCCTCAGCACGCGTTACACCCGCTGCCGTGTTCTTCAACTCGGCGTAGCGCAGCGGGAGGAGTTGGGCCAAATCGTAAGCTTCGGGCGAATTTCGGCCTGCAAACAAATGCTCGTACTGGCTGATGTACGTCCCGCAGTGCGGCATGTCGGCCGGCAGAGGTAAATTGTTTGTCCCGCTACCCATCAAGCTTGCCAATCGAAACTGCGACGCCCGCGCCGCCCGCAGCGACGTATCGATCCGCACTTCCAGTTCTTTCCCCGCCTGCTGCCATGCGGCCCCCGGTTGCGATACAAACGTCCCCAACTTGCGAAACTCATCCTGTTCGCGCAGGCCCAAGTAATAGTCGGCGACACTGGAACATAGGTCCCAGTAAGCATCGACTCGCTGGGATTGGTCGTTTCGCGTTCTGCCCGTGCTGATGACTTCGATGAGTCGAACCGGCACGCCTCGAAGTTGGCTGCCTGGTTGCGGCGACAGCATCGCCCGCATCAACGCGGTCGGTCTTACGCCCGGTTGTTGATCGGATTTCGCCGCATCATCGAACGGAAAACCGCGCGGCTGCCCGCTCGCCGCGCCACCCGCATTGCTCAACGGCTCCGTCTTTTTTGCCCCGAAATCCGACGGCGAATGCTGATTTTGAAATAAACGCTCGGACGACGCCGCATCGTGATCGTCGCCCTTGCCTAAAGGCTGCATCGTCGAGTTCGTCCGCCCGGCATTACCGAGTGCACCCTTGCCGGTTGCATTCGTGGCGGGCCCCTGCCCTGTGGTTGCGGGAGGCGGCGGGTACCGGTTGTCCGAACCATTTGCTTGACCGGCAAGCAACACTCCCACAGCGATCAGAATGCTATTCATCCTCCCAGCCTCCATGCAGGCGAACGGCGGAACAGTTTACTCCAACTCCTCCAGCCATAGCCGCAGCTCATTTTCATACTCGCTGGCCAGATCGCCACGCACGAGCGTGCGTTGAAACTCGGCGAGCCCCTCACTTCCGGTATCCGCCTGCTCCGCCGTCGCGTAACGCAAGATCGGATCCGGCGCCGTCAGCCGACGGCAGATCGTCATCAACAGCTCACTATGTCGAACATCAGCCGGCAGCACCTTGTGCAGCCATTGGGGCAGCGTCCGCTTCTTTTCCAACAACGTTGCGTAATCGCGGCTATCCGCAAACAGCGGTCGCCCCGCCAACAGTTCGACCAATACATATCCCAAACTCGCCAGGTCCGAACGCGGCGTCATTTCCTCGCGATCGAGCATCTCGGGCGCAGCGTATTGCGGCGTACACGTCTTCTGCTGCGGCATATCGTGAAGATTCAGTGCCGAACCGATATCGATGATCTTCGCGTTGCCAGTCCGCTTCACCATGATGTTCGACGGCTTGATGTCGCCGTGTACGATTTCCTCGCGATGCAGCGCGGCCAGCCCGGCAAGACACTCGCGGATGATCGCCACCGCAATGCCCGGCTTCAACCGGGTGCGGCCCTGCCCCGGCGTGGCAATGACGTTGTTGATATAGTCCCAACGCTTCTGACCCACGCGCGCCTGGGCCCGCTCCAGCATCTCCGGCGCCAGCAGCGTATCCAGGTCGTAACCATCGACCCATTCCATTTCCAGCACCCGAATGCCTCGCCGCTCGATAAAATTCTGCACGTCGAGCAGGTTGTCATGCTGAATCTGGGCGACCTTCGAGCTCACCGACGCCATTCGCTCCATCGTCTCCCGATAGCTGCGTTCGTCGGCGAATCGCTCGGGCGAAAAAAACTTCAACGCCACCGGCAGCGTGAAATTATCGGCGCCGCGCCGCTCGCTCAAGTAAACGATGCCCTGCCCACCCTTCCCCAGCACCCGCCGCAACCGCAAATGCTCCGTCCAGCCCAACTTCGGCTGCTGCACCAGCCTCAAGTAATGGTGGAGCAGTTCATTGACCCGGTTTGCCGGCCGTTCGCCGCCCGGCGTAATCGTACAGGTGCCATGCAGCAGCGTGGTGGTCATGCTCATGATGCGCCTCGTGGGAAATAGCCAACCGCAACCGATGCCCGTAAAATCGAATTGTTAAGATTCAGCTATTTTACTTGCAACTACGCCAACACGTCCAGATTAACGACCTCACCCGCCGTTCGTGCTGCATACGCCACGCCTTACCGCGATGTTGGCTCTGGCAACGGAAAGCCGAGCCGCTTATCCACCAGATTCACCAGCGGTCGGCCCGTAAGATAACGGCGCAAGTTCTCGCAAAAGAAGTTCGTCATGTCGTCGGCGCGCGTCGCCGATTGTCCGCCGACGTGCGGCGTGATGATCACGTTCGGCAAATCCCAGAGGCGATTCTCGGGCGGCAGCGGTTCCGGATCGACCACATCGATCCCCGCGCCTCCCAGATGGCCCGATTCGAGCGCGGATACGAGATCGTCTGTCACCACGATTGGCCCGCGTGCCACATTGATCAACAG
>DASZZA010000838.1:0-12106 GCA_035545135.1 Lacipirellulaceae bacterium
CGGGCGTTGACGAGCTGGAAGAACAGATTGCCGCCGCCATGGGCGACCGGCAGGTAGCCGATCTCGTCGACGATGAGCAACGCGGCGCGACAGAACCAGCGGATGCGCTCGCGCAGCTGCCCCTCGCGCTCGGCTTTGGCGAGGGCGCCGACGATATCGGCCAGGGTGGTGAAGTAGACGCTGCGGCCGGCCTTGATCGCCTCGACGCCGAGGGCGACGGCAAGATGCGATTTACCGGTGCCGGGCGGCCCGAGGAAGTGGACGACCTCACGGCGGTCGACGAACTGGAGCTCGGCGAGGGCGAGGATGCGCTCGCGGTCGAGCGAGGGCTGGAACGAGAAGTCGAAGCTGTCGAGCGTCTTGATCGTCGACAGCCTGGCCATCATCAGCGCCGTTTTGATGCGGCGGGTCTCGCGCACGCTCAGTTCCTCGGCAAGCAGCGTGTCGATCAGCTCGAGGGCGCTGGCTTCGCCGCGTTCGAGCTGCTGCACGGCGTGATCGAGCAGTTCCAGCGCGCGCGGCATCTTGAGCGCGATCAGCGCGCGGCGGATGCGCTCGATGGCGGGCGGCCCGTCGCCTCTCATGGCCGGGTGCTTTCGGCGGCAAGCCGGCGGGCGACCGCTTCGTAGAAGTCGAGTGAGCGGCGCGCGACGACGTCGCCGGCGCGGCCGATCGGCGGCATCGTCGCCGCTTCCCCCGTCGCCCGTTGTGTCGGCATCTTGCGATGCCCCGGCGCCAGGCGGCGCTGATGGCGGCCTTCGAGCACCGGATGGGTGGCGATCAGCCGGCCGGCCTCGAAGATGCGGATCTCGTCGGCCAGGCTGTGCACCTCGACGACGCGTTTGCGGGTCGCGTCCGGCACGCTGTAGAAATTGCCGCCGACGCTGACCATGCCTTCGTGCGAGACCCGCCGTTCGAGCTTGAGCACGGCGCGGAACGGCACCAGCGGCAACGGTTGGAGCGCCGGCTTTTCCTCGGCAAAGGCCTCATTGACGATGCGCCGGGTCGTCGCGTGCAGGCGCGGATTGGCGACGGTGCCGAGCCAATGGCCGAGTTGCGCGTTGAGATCGTCGAGGTTGCGGAACGAACGGGCGAGGTAGAAGTCCTCGCGGATATAGCGGAACAGCCGCTCTACTTTCCCTTTGGTCTTTGGCCGATAAGGCCGGCAGGCCTTCGGGCAAAAGCCGTGATGTCCGGCAAACTCGATCAGGGCGCGGTTGTAGACGATGTGTGCGTCACCGTCCTCGCCGATCACGGCGGTCTTCATCCGATCGTAGAGGATCTCGCGCGGTATGCCGCCCAGCGCGGCAAAAGCCGCCATGTGACAGCGCAGCACCGTTTGCAGATCCTGGTGGGCGACAAAGCGCGCCCAGATCAGGCGGCTGTAACCGAGCACCAGCGAAAACAGCCAGACCTTGCGCACCGCCCCGGGCTCGTCGGCAAAGACCACTTCGAACTGGGCAAAATCCACCTGTGCCTGTTCGCCCGGCGGCGTCTCGAAGCGGACCTCGAACGGCGGCACCGGCGCCGGCCGCACCTCGCGCAGAAAATCCGTCACCGCGGTGTAGCCGCCCTCATAGCCGCGATCGCGAAGCTCGCGCAGCAGGCGGCTGCCGGTGAGGCCGGGATAGGCGGCGACCCGCTGCCGAAGATACGGCTCGAACGGTTCGAGACGGCGAGCCCGCGGCTGACGCGGCCCATAGCACGGCGGCTCCAGACCGCGCTCGACGTATTTGCGCACCGTCTTGCGGTCGACGCCGACCCGGCGCGCAATCGCCGACACGCTCAACCCCTGCCGGTGAAGATCCAAAATCATGACGAGCTCCCCCAGTTGGATCACCGTCGCCCCCTCCGCCCTGCGGAGGGGATCATCGGATGGCGCCGCCCGGCTTCCCGGGGCGCGCCCCGGGAAGCCGGGCATCACACCTGGGGAATATTCAAACGGCGCTTCTGGGGAGATTCACTCCGGCAGCGACAACAGAAACGGAGCGCGCTGACAAGCCCAGCCGAGCGCGGCAAGCGCGGCGCGCGAGTGAGGGAGAGAACGGCGAACTCTCCGCCGCCCTGACCGAAGATTTAACCGCGCAGCGTACCGCCGCACTGCGTGCTGTGATGGCGGACAATCCAGCGGTCGCGCTTGCGGCGGTGGTGCACGTAATGGCACTGCCGCTGTTCTACGACTATTCCGTCACCAAAAGCTGCCTGTCGCTGCGTCTCGAAAGCTCCGAGCTGCGCGTCAGCGCCAAGGTCATCGACGAAACGCCCGCCATGCGCCTGCTCATGGAGGGGGCCGCAGTATGGTCGGCGCAGTTGCCGGAACAGGCCGACGATCTCTGGTCATGGTGCCTTCGGCAGGGAAGCGAAACCTTGATGTCCTTGCTCGCTTACTGTGCGGCTTCTTCGGTCGACGCGGTTCGCCGCCCGCATCGCCATGCCGACGCGTCAATCGCCCATGCCGACCAACTGGCGACCGCGCTGTCGCTCGACATGCGGCAGTGGTGGAAACCGACGGCGGAAAACTACCTCGCACGGGTCTCGAGAAAGGCCATCCTTGCGACCGTCGCAGAAGGTGTCTCACCGGAGGCCGCAGAGAATTTCCGCAAGCTGCCGAAACCCGCGCTGATCACGCATGCGGAAAACCGACTCGCGGACAGCGACTGGCTTCCCGAGTTGCTGCGCTCGCCGGCGCGAGCCGCTGGCGAATAATCCAACGCATCGCCAAAACAACCATTTGTTCCGTCGCCCATTCGGGCGGCGGGCTCTTTTTTTGCCGATCCCCCGACACGAGCCGTCGCCAAGATGTTGCTCGCCGGTATCAAAATGCGATGTCATAGAAGTTCGCTCATTATGTGGCGAGGGGCTGCGATGATGTGGGTTGTCTACGTACTCGCCGGCATTGGTGCGCTCACGCTGTTGGCGCTCAGTGCCATTATTGTCGCCGCTTGGTTCAGACCGGCCGAGGTCCTATCTCGATAGAGACGGCTTCCCGACGCCTTCGCAGCCATCTGCGCGGTAGATCGGTTGCGTGTTCAGCCGCACGTCCGCCACCCCATCGCTTTGCTCGACCGTAAGTCCTCTGTTTCCCCAGTATGACGTTGGCTTCGACAGGGCTCGCGATATCGCGGCAGTTTTTCTTAACCGCCGGTCGATTGCCAGTCAGCGATGTGGCCGTGCTGATACTTGCACGGTAGCACAAGAAGAACGTGACGCCGCTTTTCCGGACTGATAACCAATGGCACCGGTTCTGCTATGGTCGCGCGGAAAAGAGGGAGTACCGTTCAGGCCCTCTATCGGCCTCTGTGGCCATTTGGTAATCATCGCAGGGTGCGCTCCACAGGAGGCCCACGTGCGCGTTGTCCTGACGGGAGGAAGTTCCTTTACCGGCTATTGGTTTGCGCGAGCGCTAGCCGATGCCGGCCATGATGTTGTAGCGACACTCAGCGGCAGTCGGAACTCCGAGAGTTATAGCGGAATTCGTGCAACGCGCGTGGCAATGCTTCAAGCTTGTGCTCGCACTTGGTTTGATACGCCGTTCGGCAGTGAAAGCTTCTTTCGTGTGCTACGCGAAGTCGCGCCCTTCGATATCCTCTGTCACCATTGGGCGGAGCGACGTGGCGGCGGCGCGCCGATCTTTGACGTCGATCCCGTGGCGGCGCTGCAGGCGAACACACAGAGACTAGTCGACATTCTCCGTACGATGAAGGATGCCGGGTGCGGGTCAATGATCTTGACCGGAAGCGCGTTCGAGGAAGGAGAGGGGAGCGGGGATTTTCCTCTTCGGCCACGGAACGCATTCGATTTATCCAAAGGACTAACCTCGGCTGTATGCGGTTTTTATTGTAGGCAAGAGGGAGTTGCTCTCGATCGTTTCGTAATAGCCACACCATTTGGACCGTATGAAGAGCGAGGTTTAGCAAATTACTTAATGCAAGCCTGGTTCGCAGGCAAAACAGCGCACGTGTCGGAACCGCGATACGTCCGCGACCACATGCATATTCGCCAACTCGCCAATTGCTATGCCCACTTTGTCAGTGAGAGCGGACCGCGAGGCGGCCGCAAGATCAATCCAAGCGGTTATATCGAAACCCTTGGAGACTTCGCCAGACGAGTAGCGCAGGAGACGCGCAAACGAACAAAGCTTGGGTGTCCCGTAAGTTTTGGGCACCAAAATTATTTCATGGAACCAGCAATTCGTATCAATACGACAATGTCTAAGGCCAATCCATCGATCGACCATCTAGCATTGTGGGACGAATACATCCAGCATTATCAGGAAGTGTGTGAGCCGCCTCCGAGTTAACAAACAGTCCCATGTCCTCTACTTCTCGAGTGTGCTCGCGGATAAACGGCCCCAGGACTGTGGGGACCGCTGGCTCGCGCTGATCGCCGCGGCCCGCCGTTGGCCCATAGGATTATCTGCGGGTTGTCGCCGGCATTCCTAGCTGATGACAGTTCCTCCAAGCCGATCCAGCGGCGCCCGACTTTTGGCTGTATATGCGGCTAAATGTCGCGATTATCCAATATCCCAATGTGCCGCGCTCAATAATCCGCGCGGCAAGCGAGCAGCGCTGCAAAAACGCGATGCCGATACGCGTTGCCAGCTCATTGGATGAATATACGAACGAATTTTAATCAAACTCAATCTTGCAGAGTGAGCGGTAGATGCGATACCTCTCGCCAACGTTCTGGCCGAGAGTTTCGAGATGTTTCGATAGAGCCCGATTCCACAGTGCCAAATCAGAAGTTAGCGTAGCATTGCGCCCACGACGCGATATGCCGGAGACGGTGAGGATGGACAAATTTATGCTCCCAAATGGTAGTGCTTTGCTTGCCGGCTTGAATATCACGCCAGAGCGCTTTTGGTCGGGCACTAAGGTTGCCATTCCACTTTCCGTTCTGCGCATCCTACTTTCTGCGATGATCGCCGAATTGCCGTTCGACGAGAAATTCTACTTAGAAATGTACCCAGACCTCGCAGAGGCTCACAAAGCGGGACGCCTTTCAGACTTGCGAAAACACTTCATCGAACAAGGATACTTCGAGGGCCGGTTTGGAGTTAAGCCAAATGTTGACGAGGAATTCTATCGCAAAACGTATGCGGATGTCGCGCTGGCCGTGAGCAAAGGCCAACTAAATTCGGGTTATGATCATTATATAAGAACAGGCGCGACTGAAGGACGGTTTGCCAGTGGAGCGGAAATGCGATTATTGGAGCCTTGGCTGGAAGTGCTTGCCAAAAATTAAAGTTCGCTGATCTTGATCTCCGACATGCATTTGAACGAAATAACCTTAATCAAGGGCGGACGCACATCCGTCGGCTTGTTTCGTTCGGATCCATTACATATGCGGGAAGGGCACGGTTGTGGCGACTAGAGCGGCACTGCAACGGCTGATGACATGCCTCTAAGTGGCCATGTTGATTTTTACGGCTATCACGACGCGGCCTGCGGATGGTTTTTCTGCGGATGGTCAGAGGCCTGGTCCTGGAATACCCGGCCCAATACTGTTGTCGCACGATTTCTGAATGGTGAATTGGTTGGCGATTATTTATCTGTGGTCTACCGGCGTGAAGATGTTGGAGATCGCGGGCTGGGGTTCATCGTGTTCATCGCCGGCGAGCCGACTTTGAGGGATTTCGAGCGTCTGACTTTGGTGGGAGAGCATTACGCGGGGGACATCATACCGACGCCGCTACCAGAGCGCCTTTATGCCGAAGACCTCGCCAGAGTTTTGTTGCCGCTGCTGCGTGATCACGGCTCCGGTGTAGACTTAGGTCAGATGCTTGGACTGCAGTTCCGAGGCCCCAGTGAGTTACGGCATAACGGCCAATACGTCGAGAATTCACGGGGACTTCCGAGGGACGCGAGGGTGGTGCATCACGCACTTTTTTCATCATCCTTTGTAGATAGTGTTTTATGTAGACAAAATATTGGATGCGAGAAGAATGATATAAATGCCGCGATTAAATATCTAGAACTCCCTGTCAAAGCGCGACCAAAAATATCTTATTATTTTGACCCTGCTTATTATCTGGATGCCTACTCTGATCTCACAACATCGAATGTCGATTTTGACCCATTGATTCATTATTCAGTTGCCGGCGTCGGGGAAGGACGATCACCCCATCCGTTGATTAACATCGATTATATGAGATCGATAGATAAATATTTATTGTCGGCAACGCCAGGATTGCAAGAAATCTGTGACGCACTTGAGCATAATCTCGTCGATCCCAGCCCATATTTTTCGGTTGCCGATTATATAGAACAAGCACCGGAGGCCCGAAGTCATGATAGAGGATGCCTTCACCATTATCTCAGTACAGGTTATTTGCGTGGTCTGAGACCAAATGGTTTGTTTGACCCAGTATGGTACTATCGGCACCTTGAGGAGGGCGTGCACGATTATTGGTCCGGCCTCCGACATTTCGTGCTTCACGGAGACGGAGAGGCGCGATCACCTAGCGCCGATTTTGATGCGGCGCGTTATCTGAAAGACCACCGTGACGTATCGGAGGCTGGAGTGCCGCCGTTGCGGCACTATCTCACCGCGGGCAAAGCGGAACGTCGTAGGTACCGGCCGGCAATTGCTCGCTCAAACGGAAGCACCGGTGCCGATGATGAACCTCGCATGGGCTCTTCGGATAGGGGTAAGGAAACCGCGCTGGCATCCTATGAAGTGACCCGGCGCAGTCTTACTGAGCTCAAGGAAGCCCAGAAACAGGACGTCTCGGTCGCTGTATGCGAACTTGAGGAATGTCCGGATCCGACACGCCTTGCCGACGAGATTAGCTTCCCCAGTTCTAAGCGCACGCCGATCGTGTCGATTATTATTCCCGTTTACAACGAGGCAAGATATACGGGGGAATGTTTAAAGGCGATAGCGAACTTGCGCAATAAGACACGTTATGAAGTAATTGTTGCCGATGATTGCTCTAGCGACCCTGATGTCGGGTCGTTTGCAAAAATCAAAAATCTGATATTTATTCGAAATCCCGAAAATCTGGGGTTTCTGCGCAACTGCAACGCAGCCTTGAGCGCTTGCCGGGGCAGGTATCTGTTGTTGCTAAATAATGACGCCCAATTGATGCCCGGCGCATTAGACGCCATGGTGCGGGTACTGGACGAGAATCCCGACGTTGCAGCAGTTGGGCCAAAGATTCTATACCCCAATGGCCGCCTGCAAGAGGCCGGTTGTACGCTCGACCGCGAGGGAAATAGCACGATGGTCGGCCTTTTCGCCGATCCGAACGATGCCGCGTTTAACTATGATCGCGATGTTCAATATTGCTCGGGCGCGGCATTGCTGGTGCGTCGTAGTGCGATTGGAGAGGTAATTTTTGACGAAGCATTTGCGCCAGCGTATTGCGAGGATGCTGACCTTTGCCTCCGATTGTCATCCGAAGGTTGGCGGATCGTCTACTGCCACACGGCAGAGGTTGCGCATCATCTCAGCGTGTCAATGAACCGAGAGTCGGTGATGCGCCGTATGCAAACGGTGACGCGCAATCAGGACAAGTTGACGAAGAAATGGAGTGAGTATCTCGAGCAGATCAATAAAGTCAGGGTAATCGCGTTTTACTTGCCTCAATATCACCCGACGCCTGAGAATGATTATTATTGGGGGCTAGGTTTTACAGAGTGGACCAATGTGTCGAAAGCGAGGCCCGCGTACCGGGGCCATTATCAGCCGCATCTTCCGACTGATCTAGGCTTTTACGATTTGCGGATCAAAGAGACATTCGGACACCAAGCCTCCTTGGCTCGACGTTACGGCGTTTCTGGCTTTTGTGTGTATTATTATAATTTTGGTGACAGACGGGCACTTGATCAAGCGTTTGAGGCAGCTATTGCGGATGAGGCCGTCGATTTTCCATACTGTGTTTGTTGGGCGAACGAAAACTGGACGAGACACTGGGATGGGGGGAACCGAGAGATCATCTTTGAGCAGAAATATGATCCGTCAACCTTGCGGGCGATTGTCAACGATACCACTCGTTATGCGTCAGACCCCCGATACATACGAGTTAATGGCAAGCCATTATTCCTGGTCTACCGACCAACACTCATTCCTGATCCTGGCGAATTTGCCAAGCTTTGCCGGGACGCCTTTTGCGATGCCGGCTTCGGCGGTGTCCATCTGGTTTACGTTGAGAGCATGGAAACGGCGCAACGTGGTCTACCGCCGTCCAAGATCGGATTTGACGCGTCCGTAGAATTTCCACCTCAAGGGCGCGCGGTGCCATATCAGGAACAACCAGAGATATTTGAACCGGGGTTCGACGGCCATATCTATGACTACCCGGAGACGGTCCTCGCTCTTCTTGCGCAGCGGGGACCTGGATATCGCCGATATCCTGCGGTATTTCCGAGTTGGGATAATACACCGCGGCAGCCGTTGCGCGGGGACAGTTTCTTCGGCGCGAATCCGGGGATATTTCAGGTTTACGTGGAAGAAAAGCTTGAGCAAGCATGCCGCTTTTTTGTCGGCGAGGAGCGGTTGCTTTTCGTCAATGCCTGGAACGAGTGGGCAGAGGGGACGCACTTGGAACCGGATCGCAAATTTGGTCATCAATGGCTAGACGCGATCCGAAATGCACTGTTGGCAAAATCCCTGATATAGGACGTCTGTTCGAGGAACCGATGACTAGCGCCTTCGTCACCGATGTTCCAGTGACATTTATTGGACATCCATTTGCGACAATTGGGATGGGAGAACAGCTGCGTTCTCACATCGCCTCTTGCCGAAGGGTTCACCTGGAACACCAGGTACTCGATATTTTCCGCTACGCGGCGAGGACCGATTCTCGCCATTGCGAGTTGGTCGATGCAGTTGAGGCGTCTGAACCACCTGGAGGGATTCGAATCTTTCATATCAATGGCGATGAAGTCGAGAAAGTGCTGGAGGCCTTCGCTGCGCGAAATGGCGATTTCGCAGACGGCTATAACATTATTGTTCCAGCATGGGAGTTACCGCAATATCCCCACGTATGGAAGGAGCAGCTGCAAAAATTTGATGAAGTCTGGGCTCTCTCGCACTTTCTGACTGATAGCCTAGCCGCCTCCGGTATTACTAGTACTTATGTTGGGCAGGCCGTAGAGATTCCACGGCAATTTTTCTTCCCAAGACGGTATTTTGGCATACGTGAGTCAGCTTTTGTTATTTTGCATTTTCTCGATCTTTCTTCGTTTTCCGATAGAAAGAATCCAGAAGCGGCACTGTCGGTCTTTGAAATGTTACAACGACGGCACGAATTCGCTGATATTCAATTTGTCTTGAAAGCGAAAAAAGGTGACGAAGGTGCTGACGACTGGCTTGCGCCGCTCAAAGAGCGCTTGCCGGGCGCGATTTTCTTGTCACAACCGATGAGTTCGCTGGAGACACACAGCCTGATTAACTGCTGCGATTGCTTTGCCTCACTGCACCGTTCGGAGGGGTTTGGGCGAGGCACCGGAGAAGCTATGTATCTTGGACGATTGGCGCTAGCGACTGGGTGGTCCGGAAACTTGGACTATATGTCAGCGCAGAATTCTCTCCTCGTAAACTATCGCCTTGTGCCTGTCCAGCCGGGAGAATATCCACATGGAGAGGGTCAATATTGGGCTGAACCAGATATTGAAAATGCCGTAACCCTGCTGGAGGCTGTGCTCAGCGACGTCCAAAGAGCCCGGGAGATCGCACGACGCGGCCGACGGAGCGTGGAACTGGAATATAGCTACCGAGCTGTGGGACTGCGCATCCTCAATCGTGTCACCGAGATTCGCATGGAATTGCGCCGGAGCGCCGAGGGCACACGGAACCCGAAACCATCTTCTTCTGTCGCGTCTCGCAACAAAGTTTTGAATTCCCCGCGTGAGAACGATTTAGTAGCCGGATAGGCGATTATGCATCGGCGTGCGTTTTCTCGACTGCTCGTTACATGTACGCTGCGGAAGTTATTAGCTTCATGGTTGCGCGCGATTACGATTGCTGCGTGGGAAACGGAAGGTACCCCAACGATGGGAAATCAGGCTGGTGGACCGAAAGGGCTATGCGTCCAATCGCTCCCCGTGTTGTTTCTCCACATACCGAAAACGGCCGGTACGTCATTTCTCTTGATGCTCCAAAACACGTTTGGTGATAACCGGGTAAGGCGATTCCGCGATGTTGACGAGCATATACAGCAACGGCTAGATGAAATCATCGATGCCGACCTTGATGACACCTCCTCCTCCTGCCTTGCGGGCCATTTCCCGATTCATCTTTTTCGACCGCATTTAAGCAGATTTCAAATCTTCACAATATTGCGTGACCCAATCGAGCGCGTTCTGTCGTTGTACCGATTCTTAAAATCCGGTGATCCAGCCGAACCGGAACGTCTCGGATTGTCACCGAACTTCAGCCTCGCCGAATTCCTGTCATCTTCGAACCCAGAACTTTATGGGCAGGTTAGAAACGGCATGGTTCGAATGCTTTGTGGAGATGGCCATTTCAGCGATGCTGAACGCAGTGAATTTTGGGAGATAGAGACTGACACCACGGCCCTCGCCGCAGCCGTCGCCAATTTAGATAACATGGACTTCGGTCTGACCGAGCAAATGGACCAGTCGCTAGCGCTGGCGCGGAGCTCGTGGGACATCCCTTATGTCCTCCGCGAATACCGAGAGAACGAAACATCTGAGGAAACGTTTCCAGCACTTTCCGATGTTAATCGGATCGTTAGATTAAATATGCTTGACATTGCGTTGTACGCGCGAGCCAGAGCGCTCTTTAGGCACCGCTGTGGAGCCTCGAACACCAGAGGCACCACAAATGCATATAATTCCTCTTCGGTCTTCGTGCCTCCCATCGGCGAACCGGTAGAGACGGGCGACATCCCGGGTCGTCAGGGTTTTTATGAGTTTGAACTCAATGAACACATAGCATGGTTGCATCCAGATGGACCGGCTGAAATAAACTTCGTGGCTGCACCGGGCCGCTACAAAATGTCTCTTTATTTTTATTCCATCGTAAAAGAGTATCCAGCTACAGAAGTGGAATTGCACCTAAATGGCTGGCGCTGCTCTCACACCGCAGCCGCCCTCGAAGACCAATGGTGGCGCCTATGTCTGGATAACATTGAGATTGCGCAGCGCTTTAACAGATTGACCATCGGCATGCCGCTTTGCATTCCAATAACGCAGCTGAACCCCACCAGTAGGGACAGACGACGCGTGGGATTGGCGCTAGCGAATTTTTTGATCGAACTACCGGTGGCAGCCTGAAATTATGATAGCGATTGGTCGGTATCGCGATCCGCGATGAATTCCCGCACAGTGCTTTGGCCATAAGAACGATACAGCTTTACTACGCGTCCAGTTCCTGTTGGCGCACTTATTGGGTGCGGCTGTACGAGTTGGGCGAGCCGGTGATGGTAGACTGGGAAAGGGCTTCAAGTGACCGTATCGGCGGAGACGAGCACTAACTGGACCAGCCGCGAGGCGTGCCTTGACCGCCTGCTGGAATTCGTAGAAATGGTACGCCAGGGCTCGCATTTTGCGGAAGCAAAGATCGCTATAGCAAAGGTAATTGATCAATTTCCCGATGACGTTTCAATTTTGCACACAAGCGGTGTTATTCAGAAGTTGATGAGCGAGTTTGAAGAAGCCACCGGCTTGTTTCAAAAAGTGCTGGAACTTCATCCCGGCTTTTATTTCTCACAGATCGAAATCGCTGCTATCCATCAAGAGGCAGGCGATAAGCGCGAAGCGTTGGCTTGGTACAGGAGAGCAATCGCGGCTGAACCTGGCTTTCCGCTGGCATACATTCGCGCTGCACTGCTTTGTCGCGAGCTTGGGATGAGCTGGGATGGACTACTGTTGCTTGATGACATGCATAAACATCTTCCCGATCACATTGAGGGCAATTTGCTGCGGGCCGAGTTCCTGCAATATCATGGCAGGAGGCCCGAGGTCGCGATCGCCTATAAGGCCGCCATCGATGCGGGATGTCGCGATTCAACTGTTCAATTCAATTATATGCGGGTGATGACGGAGATCGGTGCCTATGAGTCCGTGCTAAAATACGCTGAAGAGCTGGCGCCAACATCCGATGAGCTGCTGCGCAGGCACTGTGCGGTATTTTCAGG
>DASZZA010000839.1:0-4799 GCA_035545135.1 Lacipirellulaceae bacterium
GCGGCGGTTGCTGGCCGCCACCATCCGGCGGCACATGAATCGCAAAAAACGCGTTGCACGTGCCGCCATGGACTCGACCGGATTGGAGGCGAGCCCGGCCAGTCCCTACTTTGTGCGAAGACGCGCAGCGACGGGAAGTCCGTGGAAAAGCATGGTTTACCATCGCTTTCCCAAGCTTTCGATTCTCTGCACGACCGATTCGCACTTCGTGCTTGGCTATCGCAGCAGCCGAGGACCATGCCCCGACGTTGTGGACTTTCAACCTCTGTTGGCGGATGCGCTGCAATGTGTTCGCTTGACGGCGGTGATTGCGGACGCCGGCTACGACTCGGAAGCCAACCACCGTTTCGGTCGCGAAAGTTGCCAGGTGCGCACCGTCATCCCCGCCAAACGCGGCCCCCAGACCAACAAGCCGGCGCAGGGCCGATACCGGCGTCTGATGCAGGCCCGTTTCGATGCCGACTTTTATCGAGATCGCTGCCAAGCCGAAACGGTCGTCTCGATGATCAAACGCCGCCAAGACTCGTTCCTCCGCACTCGCAACTACTGGAGCCAGTGTCGAGACCTCCGATTGAAGGTCCTTACTCATAACATCATGATTCTCAAACGTACCAAGGTTTTCTACAGAGCCGGACAGTCCCATTTTGCTCCGAAGACTCCGCAAAATTGGGACAGTCCCCGGCCATTTTGTTAGAAGCTCTTAAATGTAGAAGCGGGTCACAGGAGTTCGCCGAAACGCCGAATTTTCGGATTGCGGGGCGTACGAGTCGGCTCGATGCCGATGCGGGATTCGATACCCAGCGAGTAGTCACAGAAATTCGGGATCGGCTGCGCGATGAATTTCGAACATTACACCGTCTGATCGAAATAGAGGAAGTTCGCCTGAATCTGAGTCCAGTCCATCGTGATAAGCCCGACTTGGATACCCCAGGGATTGAATAGGGTGACCGTCTGGTTTGTTGCGTCGTAATCGACGACGGCGTACGCATGATTGGCGACAACGCTGCTCGAGCCTGGTGTCGCACCGGAGGCAAAGCCGATCAACTCGTTTTGATTGTACGCGTTGACGAAGTTCGTGAAACTTGTCGGCAACGTCGTGTAATCGAACGACGATGTGCTTTGGCCGGTAACCTGGCCGAGCGACAAATAGATGTAGCCGTTGACGATCGCTAAATACGAGTTCTCTCCGCTGCCCGAGGATCCACTGCGAATCCAGCCCATCTCGTTGACTTGCGCGTAAGCCTTTTCGGCCAGTGCGGTCCACAATTCATTGTTGGGATCGTTGTAGAGCGCGCCGAGGTCGGCATAGACCAGGTGACCGCTGGTGGAGGTGGGAAGGTACGAATCCACGGTCACGTATTCCGCTGTGCTACCGTTGTAGAATCGCACAGTATAGGTACCGTCGCCATTGACGATAAACATATTGGTAATAGCTGACGGGTCCTTTAGCGCTGTTTCCGCAAGTGATGCCAGAAAATAGCAGTCGTTAACGGAGCCTTGGCGGATGTCGGTATAAGACGGTCCGTCCACGAATAAGGAGCCGGCAACGGGGCGGTAGTCGCCGCCTGCAACCGGATGGTCGGCGCCAAGAAACCACTTTTCGACGCGTTGCTCGAGTGTCGCGCCCGATGCACCGGCCGAGAGACCAGCGATTGTCGTCGTTGTGCCGGTGTACTGGTTGGTGATCGCGTAGCCATTGACGGTGTAACTGGATAACTTATGAACGTAGTCGAGGCTGCCAAACAGCGAAGGTGTGGTGACAATCGATTGCAAATCGCTAAGCTCGGTGGCAGTAACAGTGCCGTCGGTTTCCACCTCGCGGAAGAGGGCCATCGCGTCGGCGCGATCAATCCGTCCATCGATATACAGATTGCTTCCGAGAGTGCGGAGTGCCGCATCGACTACGTTTGCATCGAACCAATTAGGGGAGCCGGCGATACCGAAGTCGCGTCGCCAAATATTGTAGTCGGCCTGGTCGATGCGGCCGTTGCCGCTGGTGTCTTCCCCGCTGTATGGAGTAACGACTTTCCCCAGCGTTTTTCGCCACAACACGTAGTCGGCTGCGTCAACCGCGTTTGCGGCGAATGGGTTACTCGATTCGGAGGTCGCTGCTGTCGTAGCTCCGAAATCACTTCGCCAAATGTTGTAGTCGGTCTGATCGACGATGCCGTTGCCGCTCGCATCGGCACCAGTGTGTGCGACAACGGACTGACCAAGCGATTTGCGCCACAGAACATAATCGGCCGCATTCACGGCACTATCACCGTTTAGATTCCCGGGAAGCGAAACGGCAAGCATTTCCCTGGCTTCCAACTTCTCCACTTTCAGATGCCGCATAAGCTCTGTCCGTCCCGCCCGTCAACAATTTGCAACTAGACTATCGGCCGCAGTTGGCGGCTTATGAGCCGATCTACTTACGCGGGAACAACAAGACGCTCAGCGCGACCACCACAAGGAGAGGGCGCTAAAAACAATGCTCCACGACGTGGACGTCGTCGCGCAGATCGATAAGAGGCCCTTGATCTGCGGCGCAGAAGCTCGACGAGAATTCGTCCTTCGCCGTGTTTTTATTCCCGCCGTTACTCCATTAGTAGATTATTATTGTGACGTGGGCTTGAAAAAAAATCCAGGATTCCGGAACCACGACGGATTGTCGGGATTTCTTTTGGATGTCATGACGCGTCACCGCGGGCCCTATGTTGTGCCGGGCCCAAAGCCCTGCAGCTCTCTATAACGATGGATGCCGCGGAGCGGGCAAGGCTCTCCCGGCCTCTAATGATATCGGCTTACTGGCGGTCGCAAGTCCATACAGGCCATACGAAGGTAGCGAACGCTAAAAAATGGCTTTTCAGAAGCGATGGCAGCGGTTACGGTGATGCTGCGAAACGGCTTTTTCAAGCATTCGGACATTTTGTCATATGGAACTGAAGCCGCCGGTCGTCCAACTTGCGTTAGACTTCTCCACGATCGAAGAAGCTTTGACCGTAGCCAAAATCGGCGTCGATGCGGGTGTCGACTGGCTGGAGATTGGTACGCCGCTGATCGTCTCTCAGGGCCGCCAACCGATCAGCGAGATCGTTCGCGCGTCCTCAAAGGAGACGGGCACATTTTGCACCGAAAGACTTCGTAAAATGAGCCACCCCGCGTCCGCTACTTCTTCTGCCATTTGTCGCCGGATTGGAGTAGTTTTTGCGGGCCATCGCCCTGCAGCCATGCTTTGGCTTGTGGATCGTTGCGTAAGTACGCATCCCAAAACGCGGTACTGAGCGCAAGGATGACGCGGTGATGATTGGGATTGCGCGGTTGAGTGTCGCCAGGCAGGGCTCGGTCGGTAAAGGCTGAGTGTTCGGCATTAAGGAGTACGAGCTCGAATTTGTCGCCGGGCGGTAGCGCCGGGAAAACGGCGAGGCGCGATTTCAAATCGGCATTGCCGATTGGCGCGATGTCCTTCGTCCCGGTCATTAGCATCCAGGGAATCTTGACCTGGCTGAAGGCCTGTTGGGGGCTGCCGTTTCGCGGGCTGCTCGGGCTGAACGCGATGGCGGCTTTGATCCGCTTGTCGGTCAGGGTGGTACCGGTAATGGGGAAGTGCTCGCCGCTGACGGCCTCGGTGGTGACGGCGCCAAATGAATGGCCGGACATGCCGACGCGGCCGAGATCAAGCCGACCTGTGAGCGGGCTGTCTGGAGATCGGTTCCAGCGTTCGAGTTGGTCGAGCACGGAGGGAACGTCTTTCGCGCGCAGCAAAAAGTTTTCGAGCCCGGCCGCTTTTCGCATGGCGGCCATTCGCTGGCCGAGCGGTTTGCTTTTCCACACCGAATCATCGCTTCCCGGATGTTGTAAGAAGACCGCGACATAGCCGCGCGCTGCCCAGTGTTCGCCGCAATAGACATTTCCCTGGCGTGTGCCACCCAGGCCGTGGCTGAACAGGACTACAGGGGCCGGTGATTTCGAGGCGGGCAAATAAATGCGAATGGGGATTTTGCGAGAGCGTGATTGATCGTTTACGGTTAAATCCAGCGGTTTGGGAAGACGGGCGACTGAAATCTTGAGGGGATCGTACTCGGACTCGGCTGCTATGCACCGAGTTTGGGGCAGAACTAACAGGCCGAGCAGAAACAAAGCGGAGCTTGCGGAAAACATCTTAGTGACATCCTTTACCCCATGCGTGTGCGGAAGCAGTGAGGATTCGCTGTTGTTGTGAGTAAGTGAGTAGGTGAGTAGGTTGGTGGAAGACCCCCGCTAGTCAAAGACTCAATGAATCGCGGGTTAACGAGTCTCACACCATGTGGCGATTATCTGGCTGTGTGTCGTGCGGCCTCGCGGCGGGCGGCGACCAGGCGGCGGGCAAGTTCGTCGACGATCACGCCGATCAAGATGACGCCGCCAATGATGGCGAACTCGACATTCTGATATTGGGGATGTACCAGGTTGATGGCGTTGTTGAGAGCGACCATCACGGCTGCACCGATCACGACGCCGCAGATGCTTCCCTCGCCGCCCCGGAGTGAGCATCCGCCGAGCACGGCCGCGGCGATGGCGTACAACTCGTAAAAGCTGCCGAAGTCGCTCGGCTGCGCAGAATTGATATCGAGTACAAACAACATGCCGCCAATTCCAGAGAGGCTTGCGGAGATGACGTACGCCAGCACGAGCATACGGTTCACGTTGATTCCGCTGTAGCGAGCCGCGTCGGGGTTATTCCCTATCGCAAACAGGTAGCGACCGTAGATTGTTTTGTTGAGAAAGACGGCGGCAATGACAGCAATGATGATTAAGATGAGCGTCGTGGACGGCAG
>DASZZA010000840.1:0-1713 GCA_035545135.1 Lacipirellulaceae bacterium
CTGTCGCACGGATTCCCGCTTGTGACGACGAAGAAGATGCATCTCAAGTCGATCATCTACGAATTGTTATGGTTCCTACGGGGCGAAACCAACGTGCGCTATCTACACGAGCACGGAGTCACAATTTGGGATGAGTGGGCAGGCGCCGACGGTGAGCTGGGACCAATTTATGGCTATCAATGGCGATCGTGGCCGGGTCGGAATGGCGAGACGATCGATCAGATCAGCGAGGTTATTGAGCAGATTCGCACAAAGCCCGAGTCGCGTCGAATGATTGTCAGTGCATGGAATGTCGCCGACCTGCCTGCAATGGCTTTGCCGCCGTGTCATTTGCTATTTCAGTTTTACGTGGCTGACGGTCGCTTATCTTGCCAGATGTATCAGCGGAGTGCCGACGTGTTTTTGGGGGTGCCGTTTAACATTGCATCCTACGCGCTGCTGACGATGATGGTAGCTCAGGTAACCGGCTTGGCACCTGGCGAGTTCGTCCACACGCTGGGCGATGCCCATCTCTACGAAAACCACCTTGAGCAGGCCCGGTTACAATTGACGCGGGAGCCTCGGCCGTTGCCGACGATGCGGATCGATCCAACCGTGCACTCGGTATTTAGTTTCGAATACGAGCACTTCCGGCTGGAGAATTATCAATCGCACCCGCATATTCCGGCGCCGATCGCGGTGTAGGGACGGAGACTGGGGAATGCGTCTTTCGATCATCGCGGCGGTCGCCGCAAATGGCGTGATAGGCCGGGAGGGGCGCTTGCCATGGCAACTGTCCACTGATCTTCAGCGATTCAAGCGGCTGACGATGGGCCACACGATCATCATGGGCAGGCGGACATGGGAATCGATCGGCAGGCCTCTGCCTGGGCGCCGGACGATTGTTGTCACCCGCCAGTCGACATACAGGGCGGCCGATGGCGTACTAATTGCCAACAGTCTCGACGAGGCACTGCGTGCCGCGGAGGCTGGCGGCGAGAGCGAAGCGTTTGTCATAGGCGGCGCGGAGCTTTTTCGAGAAGCATTGTCGGAGGCCGACCGATTGTTTTTTACCGAAGTTGCGGCGGACGTTGAAGGCGACACTTATTTCCCCATGAATTTTGACACGTTTGAATGGGATGCGTGGGTGTGTGTCGAAACCGAAGCGCATGCAGCGGATTCGAAAAATGAATACGCATTTGTTTTCGTGACCTTTGAGCGGGGCGGTGCCAAAATTACTGGCCCGTAGACCGTATGCCAATGCGAGAGAAAGAGCGCTGTGATTGGGGCTCGCGCGGGGGCGAATTGATGGTCGCCTACCACGATGAGGAGTGGGGCGTACCGGTGCACGAGGACCAGAAGCAGTTCGAGTTCCTGACGCTCGAGAGCGCCCAGGCGGGACTAAGTTGGCTCGTTGTGCTGAGAAAGCGCGAGGCGTACCGGCGGGCATTTGCCAATTTTGATCCGGAAAAGGTGGCACGCTTCACCAGTAAACGGGTCGAGCAATTACTTGCCGATCCGGGAATCATTCGCAATCGGTTGAAGATTTCCGCTGCAATCACGAACGCCCGCGGATTTCTCCGTGTGCAGGACGAGTTCGGCAGTTTTGATAAATACATCTGGCGTTTTGTTGACGGCCGGCCGATTCAAAATCGAATTACTGGCATAAGAGATTTACCGGCGACGTCGAAGCAATCGGATGCGCTTAGTAACGATCTTAAGCAGCGCGGCTTC
>DASZZA010000841.1:0-11985 GCA_035545135.1 Lacipirellulaceae bacterium
GAGCTCACCAAGCCGCGGATCGTTGCACTGGAACTGGTGACCGTGGTGGTGGCCGCACATCTGGCCTCGCCATGGGGAATTGAGCCGCTGGTGCTGCTGCACACCGTGCTCGGTGCCGCTCTGGTGGCGGCCAGCGCCGGAGCGTTCAATCAGTGGTGGGAACGAGCGACCGACGCCCGCATGGTCCGCACGGCGCACCGACCGCTTCCTTGCGGCCGCTTGAGCGCGAGTCAAGTGATACTCTTTGGCACCGCGGCGCTCGTGGCCGGCTGGATGGAATTATTTGTTGGCGTTGGGCTGCTGACGGCCAACGTCGCCTTGGCCACGTGGCTGGTGTATGTGCTGGCCTACACGCCGTTGAAGACCCGCTCCCCGCTCAATACGGCCGTTGGTGCGGTCAGTGGATCGCTGCCGATTTTAATCGGATGGTCCGCGACCCCCGCCCCCATCGACACCCGCGCATTGGCACTCGTCGCCGTAATGTTCCTATGGCAATTCCCGCACTTCATGGCGATTGCCTGGCTGTATCGGGCCGACTACGTTCGCGGCGGACAGCGGATGCTGACGGTCGTCGATCCTAGTGGTTTGCGGGCAGGTGCTCAGGCTGTCGTCGGCGCGCTGGCTTTGGTGCCGGTCAGCTTGGTGCCGGCGATGTCGCCTCAATCCGGCAGCATCGCCATCTACTGCGGTTGGGCGCTCGCGCTCGGCGCCGCGCAGCTACTGGCTGCCGTGCTGTTTTTAATTCATCGCGACGATCGGTCGGCCAAACGGCTGCTGCGCGCAAGTTTGGTCTACCTGGTTTGCTGGATGGGATTACTTTTAATGGTTAGTTGTTAGTTGGTAGTTAATCGTTGTGCCGCGCGACTAACGCAAAGAGGTAGCGATCGACGACCAACTCAACTAGCAAATAGCAACGAACAAGAATGAAAATATGAGCCACGATCACGCTTCCTCGCTCCAATATCAGCCGGGTCTGCCGATTCCCAACGGGAAGACGTGCATGTGGCTGTTTCTTTCGACGGAAATCATGTTCTTCTCAGCCCTTATCGGTACGTTTATCGTGCTGCGGTTCGGCGCGATGGCCTGGCCGGCAACACATGATGTCCACCTCAGCGAACCCATCGGGGCCTTCAATACGTTCGTCCTAATTTGTTCCAGTGTGAGCGTCGTGCTGGCTCTGGAAGCCGCCAAGCTCAACCATTCCGGGAAAGCCAAAGCATACGTTTTGTTGACATTTCTCTTGGGCTGCTTGTTCCTAAGCGTCAAAGGCTACGAGTACACCCAGAAGTTCGCTCATGGGCTTTATCCGGTGAAACCGCACGGGCTCGTGTACGACAAAGCCGATGTCTATTACTCGGCCGCCGTTCGAAAACGGCTCAACGACGTAAAGACCGAGATTACGTCGTCCGGCGCCAAGCTGTCCGACGCGGATCAGAAAAAGATTGCGGTCATCGACCACATCAGCCAACTCGTCGATAGCGCGGATGCGGTGCTGCGCACGCAGCCCGATTCGCCCGAAGCGCGGATCAAGATCATGGAGCTGGCGTACGAAATCTATCCGCCGCACGATCAAGAGACGGTCGAACAAGCGGTCGAAGCGGGCGCGATACCGGAAAGCGGCGCCGGCGCGCGGCTGGTCGCCTTCCAGCAAGCGGCGGCAAAAGCCGGTACAACGGAGGCAGCGCCGGAGCCCGAAGGGTACAACGAAAAGTACCCCTGGTTACGTTTGCCGATCATGGTTCCGGGCGGACCGATGTGGGCCAGCACGTATTTCTTGTTGACCGGCTTTCACGCGCTGCACGTTCTCGTTGGTTTGATCGTTTTTGCAATCCTGTTGTTCTACACGCTGGATCGGCGGAAGGCGCACCTGCTGGAAAACATCGGATTGTATTGGCACTTCGTCGATATCGTGTGGATTTTCCTGTTCCCGTTGCTGTATTTGTTTTAGCGTCTGTTGGCGACGTAAGATATCAGGCGTAAGGTGAATTTGGTCGTTGGTTAATTTGGCGAGCGAGCCGCTCGCCGGAGATTGTAAGATGTCCGATCACGCCATCGCACAAAACGAGCACGAACCGGTCGGCCACGACAGCCACGAAGAGATCGCCCACGGCGGGATCGGCAAGTACCTCATCGTATTTGCCGCCCTTTGCGTGCTTACCGGCGCGTCGTTCTTCACGTATTCACGCTATTGGCCGTTTGACAAGGAAGTCGCCCGGGCGTTCATGATGGCCGTCTCGTGCACCAAGGCGATGTTAGTGATCATGTTCTTCATGCACCTGATGTGGGAAGCCAACTGGAAGTGGGTGCTGACCATCCCAGCCACTTTTATGTCCGTATTCCTGATGTTGATGCTCGTGCCCGATATCGGCTGGCGTCAGAACACCGGATACGCGCATTACTCGCGGGAGCGTTTGCTCTTCGCACCCGATCCGCATAGCATTGAAGCCAAAGAGTTGAAGGCTGCCGAGAAGGACCTTTCGCACGATAAGGGCACTAACTAAGCACGTTTGTCATGTCTACGTCGCCTGCCGTCGAGATCATCCACCTTGCCCACCGGTACGGCGAGCGCGAAGCAATCCACGATTTGACGATGTCGATTTCCGAGCGCGAGATATTCGCGATTCTCGGCCCGAACGGCAGCGGCAAAACGACCCTCTTTCGCGTTCTGTCGACCCTGATCCCACTGCAGCAAGGCGAGGTGCGAATTTTCGGCTGCGACCTCCGACGGGAAGGGTTTGCCGTTCGCTCGGAGATGGGCGTTGTTTTCCAAGCGCCGAGCATCGACAAGAAGCTCACCGTGATGGAGAACGTCGTGCATCATGGCCGGCTGTACGGGCTCAGCGGCGCCGATTTGCGAACGCGGGCCGACGAAATGCTGGCTCGCCTGGGTCTGGCGGACCGGCGGCGCGAGTTGGTCGAACGACTCTCCGGCGGATTGCGGCGGCGGGTCGAACTAGCGACCGGCATGCTCCATCGGCCCCGATTGCTGATCCTCGATGAGCCCTCCACCGGACTCGATCCCGGAGCACGGAGCGATTTGTGGCAGTATCTGGAACAGATACGCGACGCCAACGGCGTGACCGTCGTGCTGACGACGCATTTGTTGGAGGAAGCCCAGCGGGCGGATCGCATCGCCATCATGCACCGCGGTGAGCTCAACGCGCTCGATACGCCCAGCGCCCTGCAGGCCGCAGTGGGCGGCGACGCCATCACCATTCGCACGAGCGACCCGGTCCAACTGTCGGCCGATATTCAGCAGCAACTGAACGCTCACGCGCGAGTGATCGACGGTTCGGTGCGGCTCGAGCAAGCCAACGGCTCACAGTGGATTTCTCGCCTCGTCGAGCGATTTCCTGACCGGATCGAATCGATCACGCTGGGCAAGCCGACACTCGAAGACGTTTTCATCCATTTCACCGGGCATCGGTTCTGGTCGGACGGAGACGTGGAAGGCGAACCCGTTGGGAACGGCCGCAAGAAGAAGCATTAGAGTTAACCGCTAATAAACGCTAATCAGCGCTAACGGCAATTTGACAGAACAGCCAGGTTTGCTTAGCGATCATTTGCGAGTATTAGCCGTATATGTGTTATGGCTACAGAATTAGTATCCGGCATTGAATCAGTTTCCAGCACGAGAACGGTGCCGCCGTGGCCGGTGGTGGGCACGCTGTGCCAGCGCGAACTGGTGCGGTTCTTCCGTCAAGGGAACCGCGTATTCGGCGCGCTGGGGCAGCCGATCATTTTCTGGTTCCTGTTTGGGGCCGGCTTGAGCTCCAGTAAGCTCGACTACGCGTATTTCTTTCCCGGCACACTGGTGATGATTTTGCTGTTTACAGCGATCTTTGCCACGATCTCGATCATTGAGGACCGCCGCGAAGGTTTCTTGCAGGGAGTACTCGTCGCCCCGATCCCACGCTGGACGATGGTGCTCGGCAAAGTCCTCGGTGGCACCGCCATCGCCATGCTGCAGGGCCTCATTTTTTTGGTACTCGGCTGGCTCACGGTGAAAGAAGTGTCGCCCGGTTTTGCGGGTTTAATCGGCGCAATCCTTCTGATGTTTGTCGTTTCGGTGGCACTCACCGCGCTCGGTTTTGTCATCGCCTGGCGGATGGATTCCACGCAAGGCTTCCATGCGATCATGAGCGTACTCTTATTCCCGATGTGGCTTCTCTCGGGCGCGTTTTTTCCACTCAGTGTAGGCGGTTGGTTGGGGTGGATCATCCACATCAACCCGCTCACGTACGGGGTGGCCGGCTTGCGGTATTACCTGCAAAGCGCAAGTTCCGCGGCCGGAAATCCGCTGCCTATGTGGATTTGTTGGGCAGTGTCGTTGTTTTTCGCGGCCGTTATGCTTGCCGCGTGCTGGTGGATTGCCGGTAAGCGAACGACCCGAGACATGCTATGAACCCGCAATCAGAACCGATCGTCCCCCAACAGCCTGCCGCCGACGTTCCTACACCGCGCACGAGCGGTTCGACCTCGGCAATACCCTACGTTCTCTGCATGCTCGTAGTGCTGCTGATGGCATACGGCGGTTGGAAATGGTGGCAGGTGTATCAGTTCAATCAGGAGCGCGGCCAGGCGATCCCGGCCGATCAAATCGGCCCAGCGGTTAAAGACTTTACGCTCACCGAGCGCAGCGGCAAACCGTTCAAATCGCTCGACATGCGCGGTCGTGTTTGGGTGGCCACCTATTTTTTCACAACGTGCCCCGGTCAGTGCTTGCGGCTGAACGCGAATATCCAAGTCATGAACGCCATACCCGACTTGAAGGACGTTACCTGGGTAAGCATTACGTGTGATCCAGACACCGACACGCTCGAAGCGCTGCGGAAGTATGCCGATCGCTTCCATGCCGACCCGGAGCGGTGGTTGTTTTGCCGGGGCGACTTGGATTACATCAAGCGCGTCGCGAAGGGAATGGGAGTGTTTATGAGCCTCAAGGGGCATCAGGACTTTGCGATTGTCTTCGATAAAACTGGCAAGTTGCGCGGCGTCTTTGATGGCACCAGCCAAATCGATTGCAATCGCATGCACACGCTGCTGCTCAAGTGCCTTGCTGAGAAACCTCCGCGCGATTTGGCGGCAAGCGGCTCGACAGATGGAAAATCAAGTTGACCGTTCTCTTTGCGGCTCACGCGATCGTTCATGTCAACGCGTCGCTGAATGCTTTGGCGACGGTGTTGCTGCTGGTCGGGCTGTACCTGATCAAAAAGGGGCGTGTCGAGGCCCACAAGCGCGCGATGATGGCTGCCTTCGCCGTCTCGATCGCGTTTTTGAGTTGCTACGTTTGGAAGGATTTGCACTATGGCATCGATCGCTTTACGCATCCGGGGGCTGTGCATTATGCCTACGACGTAATCCTGGCGTCGCACGTCTTGCTGGCAATGACGGTGCCGGTTTTGGCAACCTACCAAATTTATTTGGGCTTTCGGGCGCTGGGCTGTTGTTCGACGCAGATGGATCAAATCGAGCGGCAAGCGACCGCTGCCAGGTACCGCGAAAAGCATATCCGGCTCGCTCGAATCGTTTTTCCGATTTGGCTATATGTCTCGGTGACGGGAGTTATCATTTACCTTATGCTGTACCATCTCTGGCCACCCTTGCCGAAATAAAGTAGGATTACGTGGAGACGTGGTTGAATAGGATGTCGCGCGTGGCAACATTGAAAGGTGCGGGATGAAAGCCATCTATCATCAATTCGAACCGGCGCTGACGCGCTGGATCGTGGCGGCGATCGTGCTGGCCCTGGTGCTGCTCATCGCCAGTGTCGCGGCCGCTTGCCCGACTTGCAGCGAGGGGCTTGCCCAAAACGATCCACACGGCCAATCCATTGCGGCCGGTTATTACTACAGCATCCTATTCATGATGTCGATGCCCTACCTCGTGCTGGGGACGTTTGGCAGCATCGCTTTTTATTCGATTCGCCGCACCCGCCGGCAACAATCGGCGGTCGAGCCAAACGAAGCGTGCTGAGCGGCATCCGGAGCTCAGCCCCGTTTGATTGAACTGGGCTCGTCGCTCTGCATCCGCCGCGTTTCTTCTTCGTTCGGCCAAGGATCCCAACGTTCGTCGAAGGCAATCCACAGCGCGCGGGCGTAACGGAAAAACCAAGTCGGAAAGAGAATTGCAAACGCGGTAAGTAACGCCAACCGTTGGCCGTCAGTGAGCACCTCGCCAAAGAACATCGCGAAGTAAATCACGGTAACCAGCATCGCGGTGACGCCATAATTGAAATAGATCGAGCCTATCAGGTAACCGGCGTCGCGGTTGAACCGGCGCCCGCACGCCAGACACTCGTCATACATTGAGAACCAGCCGCGAAAGATTGGCGCTCGGCCGCAGGCGGGGCAACGCAATCGCAACGCGCGGAGCCACAGCGTGACAACGGACGGACGCGGTTTCGGTGGATCGGCCGCTCGATCGTGCTGGTCGTCATTTGCCAAATGGCGAATCATCTCTCCGTCATCGTATAGAATCTGGCCCCGTGGGGCCACTGCCTGCTTGTGCGTGCCGAACGCGAATGCTACGGTTGCGGCATGTACACGCTGGCTCGAGTCTTACAGATTGCGGGATTGACGATTCCCCTTGTCGCCATCGTCGCCCAATTGAGCAACAGCATCTCCGTGGGTGCATTGCTTGGATTCCTCGTCGTTTCGGTCATTCTTTTCTATATGGGTCGCTTGTTGCAAAGCGACGGTGGCCGCGGCCCAAAGTAACCGAGACAACGTTAAGGCCGGACGATCGCCAGCTAGGCCGGGCGATACGCCAGCTTTATAATTGACGGTATTCGTACCGCATTGCTCCGCGCTGCAATTTCATGCCTGTTCTTACCACTATTCGCGAATGCTGCTGGCCGGCTCTTGGCGCAGCGTTCATTAGTGTGGTGACGATTGTCTGCACCGCTCTTGGTCAGCCAGTTCCATTTGGAATATCGCTGTCGCCGGTAACGGTCGAGTTGACGGCGCCGCACGTGGATACCGTTTCAGCAGCGATTTCCGGACGCCTCGAGCAAGCGCGTGCATTGGCGGCAGCCCACAACTGGGACGAGGCCATCGATATCTATCGCGAGCTCTCGGCCGGCGATGCCCGCGGAGTCGTCGCAATCGACCAAGGGCGCTACCTCAGCCTCCGGGCTTATTGTCATCTGCAGATAGCGCGATTTGCGCCTGAAGGGCTGGCCGCTTATCGGCGGCGCGTCGATCCCGTGGCGGAGCCCTGGTACCGCAAAGGCCTGGCCAATCGCGATGAGCGGCTGCTGCAGCGCGTTGTCGACGAATTGTATTGCAGCAGTTGGGGCGATGATGCGCTCTTGGCGCTAGGTGAACTGGCGTTGGAACGGGCCGATTACGCCGATGCCCGTCACGACTGGGAGCAGGTCAGCCCGCTATTGCGTTCGCCGGACGGGTTGCCGACGTGGCTTGCGTTGCGTGGCGTCGACCTGGCAAAGAACTGGCCCGAGGTGCAGCAGCTCTGGCAGACGCGCACTGGTCCGCCCGATTGGTTGGCCTACCCCGACACGAATCTCAACCTCGCCGACGTTCGCGCTCGATTGATTCTTGTCTCGATTCGCGCCGGACAGCTTGACCGGGCGGCTCTTGAATTCGAGGTCTTTCGCCGGCTGTACCCAAACGCGAAAGGTCAGCTCGGCGGGCAATTAGAGACGTATGCGGCGGCTCTGGAACGCCTCCTGACGCTGGCCCGCGGATGGCCCGCTCCACAGGCGTGCGCCGATTGGCCCACCTTTGCCGGCTCGCTAACGCGATCTGCCGTGGCTGAACCGATTGCCGGCGTGTTGGTTCCTGCGTGGAAGGACCCGATCCGTTTGACGCCTCCCGCGTATGTACGGACGGTGCGCTTCGTGCAGGGCGGCGCGGACAATGCAAAACCCAAGCAACAACCGGAAGCGATCGTTCGCGAGTCACAACGGCCACTCAGCAGTTATCCAGTCGTTGTTGGCGACGTGATCCTGTTCGCCGACGGGAGCGCGATTCACGCTGCGCAACTGGCCTCTGGCAAACCGGCGGTTACGGCCGATGGCGTGCTCTACCGCATCGAAGCGGCTCCGGAACGAACGCAGCATGTGCCGTGGGGCGCCGCTGGCGGCGTCGCGCGTGGGGTTCCTCGGCTGACGCTCACGGCGGCAGACGGAGTTCTTTTCGCTCGTGTCGGTTCGCTGCCGACGTCGCAACCGCAGGCAGGACCATCCTCGGCTGGCGACCGAATTATTGGACTCGATCTGAAGCGCGAGGGGTTGCTCACATTTCGGCCCACGCGCGAGGAAGCCGGGTGGTCGTTCGACGGTGCTCCCGTAAGCGCTGGCGACCGAGTGTTTGTCGCCATGCGGCAAAGCGATGTCACGCCACACGCTTACGTCGCCTGCTTCGATCGCGTCACCGGCGTCGAGCGGTGGCGAACATCGATCGGCGCCGCCGATACACCGGCCAGCGGCATGGGGGACGAAATCACCCACAACCTTTTGACGGTGGTGGGCAACCGGATTTATTTCAACAGCAATCTGGGGCTAGTGGCCGCACTACAGGCGGACAGCGGCGAAATTTGCTGGATCAGTCGTTACGAACGGCGCAGGGGCAAAACGTTCACAGAGGGCGCCGCCAGCCCATTGTATTTCGACCGCGATCCTTCACCGTGTGCTTATTGCGACGGGCTGGTGATCGTCGCGCCGTCCGATACCCCGACGGTCTTCGCGATCGACGCGGAGACGGGAAAGACCGTCTGGCGGGAAAATCAACTCCCAGACGTCTTGCAGTTGCTCGGCGTCGTCGACAAACGTTTGATCGTGAGCGGCGATCGAATTGCTTCGCTGGATGTTGCATCAGGTCACATCGATTGGATTTGGCCCGAAAGTAAACACGCCGGCATTCGCGGAATGGGGCGTGGCATCGTGGCCGGGAATGAAATCTTTTGGCCGACGCGGGATCGCATTTACGCTTTGGATGTAAAAACGGGCGCGCAGACTCGAGCGCCGACCAAAATTGCGCCGCTGACCGGCGGTGCGAACTTGGCCGCTGCAGACGCCCGTTTGGTACTTGCCGGATATGACAAACTCATGGTTCTCGGACCGCCGACGACGCATGAGCCGAGCGCTGTGAAAGCGGCCAATGGTGCGGCCGCTGTGCGGACCGGTCGCTTAAATGACCGGTCCGCAACGAAATGAACGAATTCCGAATCGCGTAGGGTGTACATCGCAGATAATACAGGGCCATCATGTCAGAAACTGACGACCTCCAGGCTGTTGAACGATTGAGCGAAGCCTATCGCAGCATTGCCGACGAAATATCCAAGCGAATCGTTGGGCAGCGCGACGTGATCGAGCAATTGCTGATCGCGCTGTTTGCTCGCGGGCATTGCTTGTTGGTCGGCGTGCCGGGGCTGGCCAAGACGCTCATGATCCGCACGCTGGCCGACGCACTTTCCTTAGAATTCAATCGCATTCAGTTCACGCCCGATCTGATGCCGGCCGACATCACGGGCACCGAGGTCATTCAGGAGGACAAGCACTCGGGAATGCGCGCCTTTCGGTTCCTGCCAGGACCGCTCTTCGCTAACATCGTGCTGGCCGATGAAATCAACCGCACGCCGCCGAAAACGCAGGCTGCCCTGCTGGAGGCGATGCAGGAACAGCAGATCACCGTGGGAGGCCAGAGGCACCCGCTACCCGATCCGTTCTTTGTGCTGGCCACGCAGAATCCGATCGAGCAAGAAGGCACCTACCCGCTGCCCGAGGCGCAGCTCGACCGCTTCCTGTTTATGGTGCTGGTCGACTATCCGAGCGAGGATGAAGAGCTGGAAATCGTGAAGCGAACCACCGCCGACATTGCGACGAAGTTAACATCGGCCCTGTCAGCGTCCGACGTACTCGACCTGTCGCGAATCGTTCGCCGCGTGCCGGTGGCCGATCACCTGGCCCGCTACGCAATCCAGTTTGCTCGGCGCACCCGCGTCGGTTATGGCGACGTGCCGCAGATGGTTCGCGACTACGTGAGCTGGGGCGCCGGCCCGCGGGCCAGCCAATACTTGGTGCTGGCGGCCAAGGCGCGGGCCGTTTTGCACGGACGCTACTACGTGAGCGGCGACGATATTCGAGCTGTCGCGCCGCCCGTGCTGCGCCACCGGATCGTAACGAACTTCAACGCCGAAGCGGATGGGTTGAAGGCCGACGACATCGTAGCACATCTCACTCAGACGATTCCCGTTGCGGAGGACGCCGCCTAATTGCGGTCTGCGGATTCGGGATTGGGGGTTGAACTCGGTTTCCGATCCGCAATCCGAAATCCGCGATCCGAAATCATTCTCTATGCCCCGCGTCGACGTAACCATCAGTCCGTTCCTCGAACCGCAAACATTGGCGCGGCTGCACGGGCTGGAGCTACGCGCAAGGCGAATCGTCGAGGGGTACGTGGCCGGTCTGCACCGCAGCCCATACCGCGGATTTTCGAACGAGTTTGCCGAGCATCGCGAATACGCGCCCGGCGACGACTTGCGCTACGTCGACTGGAAAGTGTTTGGAAAAAGTGACCGCTATTATTTGAAGCAGTTCGAAGAAGAGACGAATCTGCTGTGCTATTTGGTGCTCGATACGAGCGAGAGCATGCAGTACCAGGGGCCGCACGCTCCGCTCTCCAAATTGGCGTACGCCCAATGCGCGGCCGCGGCCCTGGCTTATCTGGTGCTTCACCAGCGCGATGCGGTCGGCCTCGTGACGTTCGACCAGGAAATCCGGCAGCTCATCCGGCCAAGCAGCAATCCGACGCAGCTCAAGCAATTGCTCCGCGCGATGGAAGAGACGGTGGCCGCCAGCAAAACCCAAACGGGTCCGATTTTCCACGACCTGGCCGAGCGGTTCGCACGGCGAGGAATTGTCGTAATTCTCAGCGATCTTTTCGACGACGTGGAGTCGATGCTGGCGGGACTTAAGCATCTGCGGCATCGGCGACACGATGTGATCGTGCTGCACGTGCTCGACCCGGCGGAGATTGATTTTCCTTTCCAACAAGTGACTATGTTTAAGGGGCTCGAGGCGCTGGGCGATGTCGTTGCCGAGCCCCGCAGCCTGCAAGCGGCTTATCGGCGGGAAGTTAAATCATTTATTCAGCGAATTCAGGCCGGATGTCGCGGCCAGCAGATCGATTACGTCACCATTCGCACCGATCATCCGCTCGATGCGGTGCTACGGGCGTTTTTGTCCGCGCGAAAGAAGCGGGTAAAGTGATGGCGAAGGATGCAGGATGCAGGATGCACGGAAGCGGAACGAACTGATGGCTGCCTTGTCCATGTCCCCCGCATCCTTCATCCAACAGCCTTGGAAATTCGTTAGGCCATGTTGAACCACATGCTGCTCTTTGCCTTCGGTTTCGGCAACGTAGCCATGCTAGGTTGGCTGGCAGCAGCGGCTGCACCGTTATTGATTCATTTGTGGAGCCGGCACCGATTTCGCGAGGCGCCCTGGGCGGCCATGCAGTTTCTGCTGGCCGCGATGCGCAAGAACGCGCGACGATTGCTGCTTCAGCAGTGGCTTTTGCTGGCGATGCGGACGCTGATTATTTTGCTCGTGGTGTCGGCCGTCGCCGAGCCCTATGGGCAGCGGCTATTGGCTGGGGGGAGCATCGCACCGACGCACAAAGTGATTGTGATCGACGGTTCATATTCCATGGCCTACCGGTCGAACGGCATCACAAATTTTGCACGAGCCCGGCAAATGGCGAGCGACATGGTGCGCGCCAGCCGCCCGGAAGATGTGTTTACCGTCGTCCTGATGGAGTCGCGGCCGCAGCTGGTGGTGAGTTCGGAGGTGCTTGATAAGGCCGCGATTGCGAGCCGTATCGAGTCGCTGGCGCAGCATCAGTTCGGCGCGGATCTGCATGGCACTTTGGACATGGTACGGGACGCACTCAATGATAACGATGGGCGTAACATCCCCGCCCGCAAGGAAGTTTATTTCTTTACCGATTTGCAGCGCGGCAC
>DASZZA010000842.1:0-3120 GCA_035545135.1 Lacipirellulaceae bacterium
CACCGGCCCGAGGGATGTTTCCATCCGGAAAAAGGGCCGCGCGCGATTCCGCATCCGTCTCTGCACTCCATTTCTGGAGGCAGTCGCCGAGTATCCGGTCAACGACAAAACCCTGCTCAGCGCAACGGATCGCAGCGGCCATTGCAGCTTTCCAGCCGATCCTGCCGTGGGTGTTAAGTACCATCTCCAACCCGGCCAGGATCGCCGGTACGGAGATAGAGCGGTAACCGGTCGTGCGATCGCGCGCGTCGACAAACGCTTCGGGGGTATATGCCAAAGGCGCGCGAGAATCGAAATCGATGGCGAACGCCCGATTTTGATCACGCCTGTAACCGACCAGCGTTCCGCCAAATCCACCTAGCCCTATCTGATGGGGCTGTACCACGCAGAGAGTAAGAACTGCGGCAACGGCGGCGTCGAAAGCATTACCGCCGTCCTGAAGCATATCGCGCGCAGCAATACTGGCCTCGCGATGGGGTGATGCAATGGCGGCGGAGTTGGGCATTAGATCGCACGCTGCAAAGAGTTTTCGTCGGCTGGATGCAGGGTAAAAGATTGAGTGCACGCACGCAAGTCTCGTATATTGACACAGTGAAGACGGCTGGCCGTTTTCGCAAATGCCCGTAGCGTGTCGAAACTCGCGCTGCAGCTAGCCGAATTTCAACGGCTCGTTCTAGCTTTTCTCTGCGCTGTGGCGGCCGCTCCCAATACGCAGAGCAGCGCGCTGGCTGGTTCAGGGACCGAGGCGGCAGATAGAACACCGCTCGCAATCGCTTTACCGAAGTTGGTTCGCCAGATCATGTAGTCTGCCGGAGAATAAATGGTTCCGCGCCCCTTGCGCCACAGAAGGTAGTCGGCCGCATCGACGATTCCATCGAGATTGAAGTCGCCCGGCAACGCGTAGCCGAGCGCATAGCTCGTCGTGCCTTTCGTAAGCGACATGTGGTAGTTTTTGCCGTTTGCAGTTATTTCGTAATCGCCGTAGAACCCATTGAAGCTAATCGTTCCATCGGCGGCCACCGTGGCGGTAAGTTGGGTGGTCCAACCGTTGTTGGGATTGCCGTCCCAATCGTGGATGCCAAGTTGATCTTGCCAGGCTTTGCCGGCCTGGGTGAGAGTGGCACCGCTCCAATCGCTCGCAGACACGTCGTAGAGCGCCGCTCCAGGTGCGAACTGCGCGCAATTGCAAATTGGGTCGATCTCGCTCGTCGCCTTGTACCAGTCCCAAACGATAAAGCCGGTCGAGCTCGGATTGCCAAACATCAGTCGCATGGCCTGGCCGAGGATCGTGGCAGAGTCGGTCGCGCTCGTCTCCGCGAATGTGCCGAACTCGGTGAGCTCGGTCGGCAGGCCACGCACATTCATATTCTGCAGACCATAGAACATATTGCTGGGTTGAGCTTCGTTCAAATTGCTGCTGTAGTACTGCATCCCGATCGCGTCGACGACCGGACCATATCCGGCAGCGACGCCAGCCTGTTGCAGCGAATCCAAATTCTTGCCAAATGCGTCGCTGTTGCCCTGAAGTATGCCGTAGTCGTTGACCACGAGTTTCGGGCTGTAGCCCGTGGCGGCCACTTTTGCATCGTGATAGATTTTGGCGATACCGGTCGGACCGTAGAGATTCCAATAGGTGTTGTTGCCGCCCAGTTGGCCACGGTTGTAGCTCTCGTTGTAGATATCGATCTCGTTGAATTTAGTGCCGCCAGCGATGTAGTAACCGATGCGGTTTTGAATGGCGGCTGAAAGATTGTTTTTTGCCGCCTGGCTCGCGACGGCTTGCGTTTTGAGCGAATCGACCCAATCGGGCTGCGACATATCCCAGATGAGATTATGCTCACGGGAATAGAGGCCGTGCGACGCCGCGTAATCGTAAACCTGGTGCAGGCCGGCGGTGACCGGCTGGCCCTGCATCGGTTCATTCCACTCCCAGTATCCGGGGCCGTTGGCGGCGATCGTGTTGAAGTTTTGGTTGAAGCGCGACTGGTAATTCTGTTGGAGCGTGGTTCCACCGTTGCCGAGGATCGTTGTGGAGCCGTCGTCTTTCACTTTGACCCCGCCGCCAAAATTGAACGCAATTCGTTTCAGGGAGACATTCACCTGTTGTCCGGGCGACAGGCCGGCGATCTTTACCGTCGCGTTGCCTTTCCGGAAGTTGGCAATGTACGTATCGCTGGCCGCAAGGGCATTGGCGTCCGAATTGATGTTCGAAACGCTCGCCCCCGCGACGCTCAGGCTGTTGATCGTCAGCTGTCGTCCGCTGATGCCAGAGTCGTTCGTGAGCTGCGTGCGAACGAAGTGCGTTCCAGCCGGCAGACTGTACGTATGGCTGTAGGTGTGCAATCCGGTCGCAACGGCATAGGAGGCCCTCGTGTCGTCGATCACGACGTCCATCGATGGATTCGCGGCGCCGTCGGCGCTCACAGCGACCGTTACGCTTGTTGGCGCTGTCAATGTGATGTACGTGCCCACGTAACCGTTATTCGACAGCACCCAACTCGTGCCATTCGACGTACCCTCGGATTTAAGAGCCAGCGCGTTCCCGTCAATTGTGATCGCCGGCCCCGCCGTTGAAAGAACAAAAAGAAGTCCGATCGCGCCGGAGCAATACGTCAAGTTGCGGCGATTTGCGGCCATGCCCACAGTATACCGTAAAGAAAGCGACCGCACGCGCACCGAACTGCTAAATGACCGGCATATGCTTAAAATCCGAGCACTCAAGTCTCACGCAGAGAAGCTGCGCACACAGAGCTGATCAAACGACCCTGTATCGACCGCGCCCTCTGCGCCTCGGCGTGATATCAATAGGACGGCTAGCGTTTGGGAACACTACTCTTTCAGCGACTCAAGGGCTTGGCGTAGCTTTGCCTCAAGTGTCTCGGCCTTGATTATCCTCTCATTCTTCTCGGTCGGTGAGAGCCCCTTGGTAAACGCGATCTTGGTCTTCAAACAATCCAGGCCTTCAATAAGAGATTCGATCTCGCCCAATTCCAATTCGACGTGCATTGGTCCGCCTCAATAACTTCTTTCCCTCGTCTACATTGGCAGAGGACGCTGATCTTCGCTAATCGTCACTATTCGATATTAGCGTGAATTAGTGTTTGATTAGTGTTCCTGCTG
>DASZZA010000843.1:0-4663 GCA_035545135.1 Lacipirellulaceae bacterium
AGTGATTCCGGCGGCGATTAGCGAGCACCTCGGGAATTGAGACGCATGTTAGGAGCCGGGCGAGGGGTTCATTAGGACCGATAGGGAAGAAGTTCGAGAGGGCTGGAACGCAGACAGTTTCCACTACGCGACAACGCATAGATTGAGAGTTACACCAGTGGCAGAGAACGAATCTGCTGATATGATCCGCCGTCGAATGGCTGAGTTGCGCCGCGAGTTGACAATCGACGTTCGCGACGTGGGGCGAAGTGCCCGCGCCATGACGAATCTATCGTTCTACGTGCGGCAATTTCCCTGGGCGACGATGGCGGCGGCGGTTGCCGCGGGCTACATTCTGGTGCCGAAGAAGCGGGAAGCCGTTTATCCGGATGCCAAGACGCTTGCGGATTTGGTGAAGCGCCAGCAGGTGCGCGTGGATACGTCGAAGGCGGCGAAGGAAACGCAGAGCTTGGCGCGCACGCTGCTCGTTATGGGCCTGACGTGGGCCGCGCGAACAGGGCTAAACTATGTCGGGCAGCGATTGACCGGTGCGGCACTACAGAAGGGAAGTTGGCCGCCGACCGCGACTACCGGTAAACCTTTAACGGCGAGGCAGCAGTAACATGCGCGTTCCAATGAATCGTCTCGAATCGTCGGTTTGGCCGAAGTCCGGGGTAGCCAGAACGGAGGTGGGCACGCCAACGTGGGGTGAAAAATTAAAGGATTGGGAACGGAGCTTCGAGGAGGCGTTGGCGGAACATTCTAAAATCGCCATCGTCGCGGCGGTCGCGCTGGGGCTGGCGATTGGATGGGTGGTGAAAAGAAAATGATTACCGACGGTCGACCACGGCCCAAAGAACCGAACGTTGGGGCGAGCTTCTCGGAGCTTGCGCACGACGTGATCGAACTCGCTGAGCTTCAGGCGCAGTTGATGGTGCTGGACGTTAAGAGCGCCACCCGGAAAACCCGCACGTCGCTTATTTTGGCCGTGACCGCGTTCTGCATCCTTTTGGGTTCGATCCCGGTTGCACTGTACACGCTGGCCCAACTGTTCGTCGTGTGGTTCAATTGGCCGCAATGGGCCGGCTTGGGGCTTTCGACGATCGTGGGTCTAGTAATCAGCGCGTGCATTGGGGGCGGCGCCTGGCTTCGATTCAAGTCGGGCCCTGGCACGATGGAGCGTTCGCGTGAGGAGTTGAGCCGTAACATTGCCTGGATTAAATCGAGCCTGCGCAACCAGCCTAAGGCGGTAGCCGATCGGGAACGAACGCACGAAACCGAGGTTACTCGCCATCCTCGTTGACAAGAATTATCAAAGTTGGAGAAATCGTCATGGCCGATACCCAAACGGCTAACGAGCGGTCGCACATTCGGCAGCGAAGTGATTTTGGCGAACACCGCCCAACCAAACTCGGACGCGATGTGACCGAATATCTCAAGGAATATGCGCGCGATAATCCGGGAACGGCAGCGCTGTGGTGCTTCGGAATCGGCTTCATTCTGGGTTGGAAGCTGAAGCCGTGGTGACAAACGGCGCGATCTCGTGCAGAGCATCGCGGAAAGCGGCCGATTCGACGAACTGCTTTCTTAACAGTCGATCGAGCGTTGCAAGTTCGGATTCCACCCAGGCTTCCGCCTTGCTCCGCAGGTCGGATAGTGCTTGGCAGGTGGTATCGGTCCACGCGCTGATCAACCGCTGCAAATTCATTTCGCATTGTTCCGGCGCTCGACGCAGTGCATGGCGTCGAAAGAGGCCGCCGACGAGTGTCATGGGCAGTAGCCACCAGAGGAGATCCCAGTGGATCATGAACGTCTGGCCCACGTTCACGGGGATGGTGGGCAGCTCGGGTTGCACGGCTTCCCAGCTGGGGCTCGAAACGTGGATTCCAGTCGCCTCGAGAATATTTCGGCACAGGCGGTCGCGGAACGCGTCGAGACCGCGGTGATAGCGAGTTTCTGCTGTGCGGACAATTTCGCTGGCGGTGGCGGCGGCGGCCGTGCATAGTGGCGTTAGCTCGGCGATCAAACGCTCGCTCATCCACGCGTCGTAACGGCGAAGCTGGCCGGCGAGATTTTCTTGCCATGTTGGCAATTCAGCAGCGAGGTCGCGGTTGATATGCTGCTGGAGCTTGGGGAGACGATCGAGTAGCAGACGCTCCAGCGCTGGACGAGCCGTTGCGCACAAAGCAGCTTCCGCCAGCCGAAGTTCGTCACGCAGTACGTCGATGTTGACCTTTTCGTCGAACAGGGCGTTGCGGAAATGCCGGCGTTCGGACTCGGTGCGTTCGGCCGCGTGCAATCCGAGAGACAGGTATTCGCGGCAGGACTTGGCCAGGTGCGCGATCTTATGCGACAAAGCGCCCTCGCGCTCGCGCGCCACGTTTTGTGCCACCGGCAGTAAAATCCCTTCGCGAAGTTGCCGCAACCAACGCTCGGTATCCACACGCGACGAAAACGGTAGTACCGGGAGATGGACATGCAGCCGGTCGTGGAGCGTGCGATCAAGAAAAGCGGTCACTTGCTCTCGTTCGGCGTCGGTAAGCAGGTCGACTTTCGTCAGGACGATAGCAACGCGCGGCGCCGACTGGCGGGCATCGGTAATGAGCTGCAAATCCTCATCGGACAATGGACGATCGGCGCTGACGGCCACGAGGATTACCGCAAGATGCGGCATCCATGCGCGCGTGGTCGCGGTGTCGTGAGCAAACACGCTGCCTAAACCGGGCGTGTCGACGAGCCGAATGCCAAGGAAGTCGCGCATCGCTGGCGTGAAGACGTCGACAGTAGAGACTTGTCGCCAGTTCTGTGAGTTGCCGGCCTCGGTTACGAAGTCGGCAAGGCGTACGGGTTCGATTTCTTCGACCTCGTCGTCCAAGTGCGTCACGCAAACGATTGTCCGCGTGCCCGCGGCCACGCGAGTGACCACGGCGGTGACGGGCAGTACACCGACGGGCAGCAACTCGTCGCCGAGCACGACGTTGAGCAACGACGACTTGCCCGACTTGAATTGTCCGACCACGGCCAGCTCGATGGGCTCTTTTGACGACAGCGATTTGCAGGCGCTCACCGCCGGCTCGAGCGAAGTCAAGGCGAAACGCTGAACGATGCGCGACAGAACCTTGATCTGCGAGACGAAGTTCACCGCCGTCGCATCGTTCAGTTTGGACCGGTCGTGGTCGCGCTTTGCCGAGCCCGATAATTCTGGTTGAGCACGCATGAAGCGTTAGCAGGCCGAACGTCAGGTTGGGTTGGACGCGTCGCCGGCGGCGGAGTTGGCGCGATACTTGATTACTTGGACACGTTCCAAGGTGACAAGGCCGTCCTGCACCATCGCGTCGATGTGTGGCATTAGCGCGTCGATCTTTTCTTTGGCATCGACGATTTCGATAATCATCGGCAGATCTTCGGAGAGGCGCAGGATCTTGGCCGTGTGCAAATGACTCTTTGCTCCGAAGCCCATGGGTCCGCGGAGCACGGTGGCGCCGGCCATTTGCAGCTCGCGCGCTTTGAGGACGATGGCTTCGTAGAGCGGTTTGCCGTGCCAATGGTCGCCTTCGCCGATAAAGATGCGCAACAGGAAACCATCTTGCGGGATTTTCATGGATTAAACTCCGAACCAGTGTTCCGCGACACGATAGCCGATCCAGACGGCGACGAGGCCAATGCCGCAGCTCAACAATATGTTGAGCAGCGCGAGGCCGAACTCGCCGTCGTTGGCGAGGTTGAACGATTCGAAACCAAAGGTGGAAAAGGTCGAAAAGCCGCCCAAGACGCCGATCGTCAGGCCGATGCGGTATTCTTCGCGAATCAAATGTGGACCAGCGAACAGGCCGCTGAGAAAACCGATCGCGAGACAAGCCACGGTATTCACCGCCAACGTACCAACGGGAAACGTCGCACCGGCGAGCCGTTCGGCCCAATCGCCGGTGAAGCGCTGGACCCAGCCTTGAAAGAAATATCGCAGGAGAGATCCGAACGCGCCTCCCACCGCGATCAAGAGAACCTTTAGCATCTGTGACCTCTCGGCGCTGCTTTGCTCCAAAAGGGTGTCAGGAATCTGATCTGTCGTCGATGGAGACGCCCTCGCGGCATAAACATCTGGATTCCTGACACCTTTTTGGGCCAAGCTATCTCGGCATAGAAAAAAAGCCTTGCCGTGCGGCAAGGCTCTTCGCATGTCGAGCGTTCCTGCCGCACGACGGTCCGGTAAAACCGGGCTTCCGCCGCCGGTAGGAGTCATTAGCCCAAAGGGCGGTTACGGGGGACTCCATCCCTCGCGTGCTATTTGTTTCCGCCTTCATCGTTCGCTAAAACGGTCGAAAAGTCAAGACGAACGACTCGTTCGGGGCGTCGGCGGCGGAACGCGCGGGGCAAGCCCCGCCGCTAATTGTGTCCTTCAGTATTCACATTAGTGACGTGTCACAGCTCGATTCTAATGAGGACCGTGAGGCTAATGGAACTAGCCCGGCGCGTAACAACATAACTGTTATCGATTGCCAATCCCGCAGGGATTCGAGCATTCAGCCCGGGGTTGCAGCGTTAGCCGCTACCTCGGTCGTCGGGTTTGTGCGCGACGACCCAACGCTGAAAGACACCGCTGTGAAAAATCCTTCACGGCGTTGGCTTTCAGCGTAAAAGCGCGTTGAATATACGTTGTCCCAGGGGGCGATCCCGGCGTGCCGGG
>DASZZA010000844.1:0-3496 GCA_035545135.1 Lacipirellulaceae bacterium
GGACGAAGGGCTGTTCACGGAGATGACGCCCTATGCGCCGAACTCGCCTTACTCGGCGACCAAGGCCGGCTCCGACCATCTGGTGCGCGCGTGGCGCGAAACCTATGGCCTGCCGACACTGATCACGAACTGTTCGAACAATTACGGGCCGTATCAGTTTCCGGAAAAGCTCATCCCGCACATGATCATCCGCGGGCTTTCCGACCGCGAGTTGCCGGTTTACGGCGACGGCATGAACATCCGCGACTGGCTGCATGTCGAGGATCATGTGCGCGCGCTCTTGTGCGTGCTAACGCGCGGCGAGATCGGGGAGACCTACAACATCGGCTCGCGTAGCGAACGCACCAACATGGCGCTGGTCGAGGCGGTGTGCGACCTGCTCGACGAACTCAATCCGTCTCCGGTGGGTGCGCGGCGTGGCCTCATAACGTTTGTGCCGGACAGGCCGGGCCATGACCGGCGCTATGCAATCGATCCGACGAAAATCGAGCGTGATCTGGGCTGGCAGCCGATGGAGTCCTTCGAGACCGGGCTCGAGAAGACCGTCCATTGGTATGTGAAAAATCGCCTGTGGTGGCAGGCGATCCTGCAGGGCGGCTATCAGGCGGAGCGCGTAGGAGTGGCAGTGGAGTAAGCCGCTTCTGTCGAGGGACGAAGGCCATTACGCGGAGAGGACTGCTTGTTTGTCCTCAACGTTCAACGGCTGTCGACGAGTTGCGCGGTGTACCCCGCGTTCGAGGCGCTTTGTCAGAGATCGACCGACTGAGAGCATCTCCACTGCCGTGATGCGGTCTCTGTAGGCTGCCGCTTTCGACCACTCCTGTGAACGCTGCATGATGTGCAGCGCTCGATGTAAGATTGTGTCGGAGGGCATTATGAAAGCCGCGGTGTCAGCGGCGCGGATTGCCTCGCTCGTTTGTCGCATTGCCAGCAAGCTTTCCGCCAGCATCATCCAATAGTGGCTGATATTGGGGACACGCTTGACGAGTTCGCTCAAGATCTCGAGCGCTTCTTTTGACTTGTTCAGTTTGAGCAGGAGACGTGCTTTCGTAGCTGCGAGATCAGATTCACTAGATTCGATCGCCGAAAGAATACTAAACGCGCCGGGGTAATCGTGCTCCTTCTCCGCTAACGCGGCACGAAGCATTGGTCGCAGCACCGAATAGGCCAACCGGCCGGTTTGGGACGCATAATCTAGACGGCGAGGCGGTAGGTGTGCATCCGCCAGTTCATAACTGTACCCGAAACGATCAAAGTCAGCGCAGAAACGATTGCGTACCTTGGCCGCGAGATCGGGTGTATAATATTGCGCGATACGCGAAACGGCTCCCGTGCGATGCGGACGGAAATCATTCACCGCCGTCAGGCTGGCGCCGTAGCCAGCGGTCATGATCGTTGCGATGCTATTCTCCATATCCTCGACGCAACCGATCCTCGCATATGGAATATAATCAAGCTGCATAAGAGAAGCTTGCGGAGCGTAGTGTGAGTCCATCTCTTGCGAGTTTTGCCGACAAATGAAATCAATAAATTTGTCGAATGCGATCGGGACATTTTCTACCTGGCCCATGCTGAGCAGCAGATGGCGCTTTTCTTTCTTGTCGCTGGCGATCTTGTCGAGGTAGGCCGACAGTATTCGCGTGTATGGGTTGCGAACGATAGAAAAAACTGGGCGATCAAAGAGAGCGCTTTCGATCTCCGTGATACCCGCCTTGGGAATGGCCGTGCGTCTAAGATGAATATACTCTCCCTTAGGGGGGCGAAGGTCAGTCGCGCCCATCCCGTATTCTTGATTCCATAGCGCAAATTTGAGAGTGGAGCAGGCTGCCTTCGGGTTGACCACTACCGTAAATCGGCCGCTTGCCGGTACAAAGACGGTGCGACTGAGAGCTCGCATCCACAAAGCGCAATCGTCTTCGGGACGATTGGCAGGGTATTCGCTAAAATGCGTGGACGTAATCTTTTGTACCGCCGGCACGGGTCGTCGTGGGCCAATTCCGAGAGATGCGAGCAATGACTCAAGCTCTTTTTGATGTTTCGCATCCGCTGCGGCCCAATTCTGCAATTGCCGTAAGACTGCCGTAAATTTTTCCGTTCGGCCGAGACGCGCCAAGTGACGCGCGATACGAACTCCTAGATCCCAGCACACCTTCTTGGTGGTTAGAGCTTCTTCGTAGAAGATCATGCCTTGCTGGACGTCATTGATCCTAAAACATGCCAGGCATCCGTATCTAAAGCCGATACGCGCAGCTTTGCGGATTTGCGTGCGCTCGACATCGGCATTTTGCCACGCCAAGAGAATCTTGCGTGCGTATTCGATGCAATTTGGATTGTCGTTCTGCTGAAAGCTTTGCTGACAGGCAAAAGCCCACGACGCAGCTTGCCGGTGTTGATTTGCAGCGGTCGATGCAGTCATGAGGTGATTCGAGGTCCCGTCCCGACGGCGCTAGGTTTATGTCTCGGTCAATGGAACTTGAAATAGAACAGCGTAAACAACCTATAGCAGGATAGCGTGCACTCGGGCAAACCGACATTATGTATGGAAAAATAACTATTTATTGTTGTTGTCGATAACGACATCTTTAGGGGTCATTTCGGGACTAATCTTAAAGCGATTCATAGGCGCACGGACAGGCTCGCCATTCGCCGTGAGGTTTCGGACGCGAACCGGTCCGGAATTATCCAGTAAAAAGCGCCTTCGCAGCGGCCAGACAATATCATCGCCGTTCAAACTGAGCGTGGCCCCCTCGGCGCGAAATATCGACATAATCCTGTTATTCCGAAACATGATGTCGCGTGCCCACCGCTCACCACTGTCCCAACGAGCGACGTAGCGCCATCGTTCAGTATTGTCGGGGCCGACGCGAATATTGCCGCTGAGATCGCTGTTCTTGATGACGATCCCTTCGGGCAGTGGTCCGACGCGGATCGGATCGGCCGTTATCTGCAGACCCCCTTCCAACTTCAGATCTTCGACAGTGACCTTGCTGCGTAGCCGGATACTGCCGTGCACGGTGCAGCGCTTTATAGTCGAGCCCTCGTTGGCCGCGTCGAGGTCCATCACGCGTGACGCGCACAGGTCGGTTTCGCCTTTGCAATCGTCCGCGAATGCCTTTAAGGGCAACGGCGGCGAAATTGTCAGAACCGTATCTTTCCCACTCTGCTCCACCGTTTGGATTCGGGTCTTTCCAAGCAGTTTTCTTTCCGGACTGAGTGCAATCGCCTCCAAGCGGTCCCCGGCCTTCATGGGCGGAGCGCTGTCGGTCGCACTGAGGTCGCGCAGGCGCCAGCGCTTGTCGTCCAGCTTTTCCGTAACGAGCTGAAAGATGGCGGAGATATTGAACGAGTCGTCAAATATTCCTTCGGAATAGCACCCATCCCACGTCACCGGCGCGCGATTGTTCTTGATATGGAATGTGTCGCGCCAGCCCGTCATCACTCTGCCCGTGCCAGGTCGGCGGCGTTGCTCGACGTCGCTAAAGCTCACCGGGCCAAG
>DASZZA010000845.1:0-1899 GCA_035545135.1 Lacipirellulaceae bacterium
CCGACGACATCCTGCAGCCGGAGCATCAAACGCTGCAGGACACGAACGATCGCTTTCTGGCCAATCTGCAACGCGGGGGTACGTACTCGGTCGTGCCGCGCGTGCCGGGGGGCGAGATCACGCCCCAAAAATTGGCCGTGATCGCGCGCGTTGCCGAGAAGTACGGCCTGTACACGAAGATCACCGGCGGGCAACGGATTGACTTGTTCGGAGCGCCCGTCGAGAAGTTGCCGGACATCTGGGAAGAGCTGGTCAATGCCGGATTCGAAAGCGGTCACGCCTACGGCAAAGCCGTACGCACCGTGAAAAGTTGCGTCGGGACGACCTGGTGTCGTTACGGCGTTCAGGATTCGGTTGCCTTCGCTATTCGTGTCGAGGAGCGCTACAAGGGAATTCGTGCCCCGCACAAAATCAAGATGGCCGTCTCGGGGTGTACGCGCGAATGTGCCGAGGCCCAAAGCAAGGATGTCGGCCTGATTGCCACCGAACAGGGCTACAACCTCTACGTCTGCGGTAACGGTGGAACAAAGCCGCGGCATGCCGACCTGTTGGCCATGGACCTCGACGAAGATACGGCCCTGCGCTATGTCGATCGCTTCTTGATGTACTACATCATGACGGCCGACAAGCTCACGCGCACGGCGACGTGGTTGGGCAAGCTCGAGGGCGGACTGGAGCACATCAAGGACGTCATCATTCACGATAAGCTCAGCATCGCCGCGGAACTCGACGCGATGATGGCGCGACTGGTAAACGCCTATCAATGCGAATGGGCCACGGTAGTCCGCGATCCGGAGCGACGTAAATGGTTCCGGCAGTTTGCAAACAGCGACGAGAACGAGTCGTGCATCGAAATCGTTCACGAGCGGGGGCAGACGCGGCCGGCCGACTGGCCCAGCGAGTTCGTTTCGCTCGAGCAATTCCGGCTGCTCGACGGCCGCACGCTAGGCGAAAACGATCAGCCCGACGATTTGCGCTGGGTCGCGGTAGGAACGACCGCCGACTTTCCGCGCGACGGCGGCGCGACCATTAAATACGGCAACTCGCAGATCGCCGTGTTTAATCTGTCCAGCCGCAACGAGTGGTACGCCACGCAGAACATGTGCCCCCATAAGAAGGCGTTTGTATTATCACGCGGGATCGTGGGCGACGCGCAAGGCGAGCCGAAAGTGGCGTGTCCCTTGCACAAAAAGACGTTTTCGCTGGCTAGTGGCGAATCGTTGCAGGGCGAAGAGTATCGCATTCGCACTTTTCCCATACGGATCGTCGACAACGAAGTGCAGTTACAGCTCCCCGCCAAGGAGATTCTCGATCAATCGCTAGCGACGAAGATTGGCTGCCGGTTGGCGACGTCGTGCACCGAGAACGCAAAGCCGATTCACGACCGCCAGCCGATCGGCGTGTGATATTGCGCGCGTTTAGCGTGTGAAATGATTGAATTGACGGTAATCCAGCGTCCTCAAGAGCACATCGCATCGGGCAGCGCGCTTGCGCCAACCGGGCCTGCGCTGATTGCCGCACTCTTGGAATCGCAGCACTCGCTTTCGGCTGTTGAAGAGTTCGATCGCTGGAAGGATGTCGCGGATGGCACCGCGCCTTCGTCTCGACTTGCGTCACCACGCTATCGGGCTTTGCTCCCTGCCAATGCTCCGGAGGCGGGGCAACAGTACGCCTTCGAGGTCGATCTCGATCGGTGCTCGGGCTGCAAGGCATGCGTCACGGCCTGCCATACGCTGAACGGGCTCGACGAGTCGGAGGCTTGGCGCGACGTGGGGTTGATGATCGGCGGCGCGCGATCCGCGCCCGTCATGCAACATGTCACGACCGCCTGCCATCATTGCCTCGAACCCGCTTGCATGATCGCATGTCCCGTCAATGCCTACGAGAAGAATCCCGTCA
>DASZZA010000846.1:0-3664 GCA_035545135.1 Lacipirellulaceae bacterium
CTCGCAACGCGGTGAGGACTCAACATTCGAGGTTCCACCTGGCTCGGAACAAGAACGGCGAATCGTAAATTGGTTCAAGGCCCACGATAGCGGGTGGTCGGGGTCGATTGATACCTATGCGCCAACTCTCTCACTTCGAGGTGTGCGTTCGACGAACCGCATCTTTGATTTGATCGCGTGAGCCGTCAAGCTGCGCGTCTTTCGATTTCTCGGGAGACGGCGCGATGGCGAATAAGAACCGCAGCGGGGAGCGGGAAGCGTATTGGCGGGACGTCGTGGCTCGGTTCGGTACGAGCGGACTTTCGGTGCGGAGGTTCTGCCGACGGGAGAACCTGCACGAGTCGGCTTTTTATTTTTGGCGGCGGACGCTGGCGGATCGCGACGGTAAGCGGGTGACGAGGCCGCGGCCGACGTCGAAGCGGGCCGTCGTTCGTCCGGCGTTTCTGCCGGTGGCGATTCGACATGAGGCCCTGCCATCGACGTCGGACTTATCGTTGGACTTGCCGAGTGGGGCCGTACTGCGATTCAACGAGTCGATGCCGGTCGAACGGATCGCCGCGTTGATTCGGGCGTTGGAGGCTCGGGCGTGATCGGCGCACGGCAAGGCGTCGGCGACGCGCAGGTTTGGATCGCCGTGGCTCCGATTGATATGCGGAAGAGCTTTGACGGCCTGGCGGAAGTCGTGCGGTCGTTTCTCGGGCACGATCCGCTGTCGGGCTCGATGTTCGTGTTCCGCAACAAGTCGGCCCAGCGGGTGAAGATTCTCTGGTGGGACCGCGACGGTCTGGCGATCTACTACAAGCGGCTGGAACGCGGGACCTTTCGTTTTCCGACGAGTAAGGCCCACGCCGTGGCCGTGGACGGTACGCAGTTACTGCGGTTGCTCGAAGGGCTGGAAGTCGTGGCTCGGCGGACCGGCTGAGAACGCCGGATTTTTTCCCGAAAGCGCTGGCGCTTTTTTGCCGCGTGTGGTATATCCGCACGCATGCCGCGAATCGACGAACTTCCTGATGATCCGGTGCTGCTCAAGCAGATGGTGCTTGACCGCGACGTTTTGATCGACCGGATCAAGAACGAAGCCGCTGATCGGCTTGCCGAACAGACGGAACGTATTCGCGAAGAAGCGGCCGAACAGGTCGAAGCGTTGCGGCAACGGATGGAGGCCGAGAAGAAGGCGGCGATTGAGGCCATTCTACGGCGGTTCTACGGTCCGAAGAACGAACGCTTCAATCCGCTACAGATGTTGTTGTTCCGGCAGCAGGTTGACGAGCTTCCGCTGGACGAGCCGAGCATCGTCGAAGAATCGGGCCAAGAGCTGACGACGCGGCGGATCGTGAAGAAGCACAAGCACGGTCGTAACCCGTTGCCCGATCACTTGCCGCGAATTGAGATCGAACACGATCTACCGGACGCCGAGAAGCCGTGCCCGTGCTGCGGCGAATTGCGAGTAAGGATCGGTGCCGAGACGAGCGAGCAGTTGGAGTATCACCCGGCGTCGTTCACGGTGCTGCGGCACGTGCGACACAAGTACGCTTGCCGCAAGTGCGAAGCCGACGCGGTGAACCCGCAGATCAAGACGGCTCCCAAGCCGCCGCAGCCAATTGAAAAGGCCCTGCCAGGACCGGGCCTAGTAGCCTACGTCGCCGTCAGCAAGTTGGGCGATCACCTGCCGCTGTATCGACTGGAGAACATTTTTAACAGGCAAAAGGTGGAGATCGCTCGCAGCACGATGTGTGCCTGGCTCGCGGCGGCGGGCGAGTTGGTTCGGCCGCTCGTGGAGCTGATGGCCCGGCGGGTTCGGCAGTCGAAGGTGGTCCACACGGACGATACCCGCGTACCGATTCAAGCCCCCGGCGAAGGGAAGTGCAGGCAGGGCCGCATCTGGACGTACATCGGCGATCGCGACCACCCGTACATCGTTTACGACTACACGCCCGACCGCACTCGGGCCGGACCGACCAACTGGCTCCGCGACTATCGGGGATTTTTGCAGGCCGACGCTTACGGCGGTTACGACGGGATTTTTCACTCGGGGGCGATCGAAGTCGCCTGTTGGGCCCATGCGCGCCGCAAGTTCTTCGAGGCCAAGGAGACCGACGCCAAGCGGGCCGCCGCCATGCTCACGTTCGTCCGCGACCTGTACGCCGTCGAAGACGATGCCAAGGCGCTTACGGACGACGAGTGCCGCACGATGCGCCAAGCGCGGAGTGTCCCGATTCTGGCCGAGATCAAGACGTGGCTCGACCGCGAGCGTGATCTCGTTTTGCCGCGGAGCCCGATGGCCCAGGCGATCACGTACACGCTCAACCAGTGGGAAGCCCTGAACGTCTACGTGACCGAAGGCTTCTTGAACATCGACAACAACGCCGCCGAGCGGGCGTTGAAGCGGGTGGCGATCGGAAGAAAAAATTGGTTATTCGCAGGCAACGACCGCGCCGGCGGCACGGCGGCCGTGTTGTACTCCCTGATCGCCAGTGCCGAGCGCCACGAACTCGACCCGCAACGCTACCTGACGAGCGTCCTGGCCCGCCTCCCCGGCCTCCCGCCGAGCGACCTGCCCAAGCTCCTCCCCGACGCCTGGAAGCGCGCCGACGTCGACGTCACTTCGGTTATCGCGACGGCCGCGAATTAGGCATCATCGACCGCGTAGCGAATCAATCGTTCGCACCGCTCGGCCGCGGATGGCGACTTGTCGAGACTTGCCTCCCAGTCTTCGACGAAGTCGTGAGCGACGAATACTTCGAGAAAATATGCCATTCCGCATTGCGCGGCAGCTTCGGGCAATCCGCCCGACGATGGTTCCGTCTCGACGACGGCCGATGATTCGCTCGTCCATGGTTGGGCTGCGTAAATCGTCGCCTCTCGGTCCAGAGAATCGAGGCGTGCCACGACGTCGCTGAGCTTCATTACTTGCCCCATATCGCGAATCCTCCTTTACCATCGGGATGCATTGTATCCCAAAAGATACTACCTGGTGTGTGCTGTGAACGAGGCACCAACTGCATCACACCAGGTTCCTGAGCGTGATGCCAACTCCAACCGGCCGGTGGCGTCCGCGGTGCAAGCCCGGTCGGCGTGCGCTGCAACGAAATTCCCATGTCCTGCATCGCCTGAGCGACACGACTGTCAGCTTCCATCATGCGAAGCAGGGATTCGTTGGCCTCTTGGAAATGGGCTGCACGAGAAACGCCGGGATACGAAGTTGCCTTTAACCTCGTTTCGGCCGCAACGCTGAAATAATCCCCCGTTGGTCCCGCGGCCTGTGTGGATCGCGGACCGGACACTCTCTTCCGACTCAATCCGACAGAGGAAAACTACACGCAAAAGTGTTGATCGTCGTGCGTGCCGACAAGAGCGTGTGGGCACTCGTCGGATCGGCAAACGTGACGTATCAGGGGTTGTTCGCAAACCAGGAAGTGTGCGTCGAATTCGACTCTCACATCGAGGGCGACCGACCTGCGATTGAAAGTCTCGAACAGTGGTTTCGGATTGTGCTGAAAACCGGACACGTTCCTGACCTGGAATCGGCAAAGGAGATTTTTGACGCTCGTTCCGAATATCGTTTGGAGCGCCGGCCCAAGGCAGCCACCGCGTCCGGTTACTGGATTCTGAAAACTACTTCCGGTTCCGATGGCATGGAGCACTGGCCCGAATTCGAGAGCGG
>DASZZA010000847.1:0-2998 GCA_035545135.1 Lacipirellulaceae bacterium
AAAAGGGACACGGATTTCGACCGGCTGCCGAAGATCCCGTGTTATTCCACGCGCCGCCCCAGTTCGAGCGGCGAGCCGACGAGGTGGTGCAGATGAAGAAGAGTTCGGCGCGGACGTTCACACACGCCGCCTCGGCCGCAATCTATCAGCAAATGACCGACAACCCGCGCGCGACCGTGATCACGGCGGCCATGTGCCAGGGCAACAACCTGGAGCGCGTCCGCGATACCTATCCTGACCGTTTCTTCGACACGGGCATCTGTGAAGGTCACGCCGTCGCCTTCGCCGCCGGTCAGGCGAAAGTTGGCATGCGGCCAATCGTGGATATTTACAGCACATTTCTGCAGCGGTCGTACGACCAGATTTTCCAGGAGGTCGCCCTGCAGAATTTACCCGTTACGTTCATGCTCGACAGGGCCGGTCTTGCGGGACCGGACGGACCAACGCACCACGGCGCGTTCGACTTCGGCTACCTGCGTGTGTTGCCGAATATTGCGGTTATGGCCCCGGCCGACGAACACGACCTGTCGCAAATGCTCGACCTGGCGTTGCGGCATGACGGACCGTGTGCGATTCGCTACCCGAAGGCGGTGATTCCGGCGATCGACGGCCAGCGAACGCTCGTCGAGTTTGGCAGGAGCGAAGTCCTGATTTGGGGCGACGACGGCGCCATCCTCTGTTGTGGCGCGCTGGTGCCCGAATGCTTAAAAGCGGCAGAATTGCTGCGCGACGAGGGGATTCGAGTTGGTGTCGTCAACGCACGGTTCGCCAAGCCGCTCGATCGCGATGTCACCTTACGCGCCGTTCGCGATTGTGGTTTTGTCGCGACTGTTGAGGAAGCGGCGCTATTGGGTGGTTTCGGTTCGGCCGTGCTCGAGGCGGCTGCCGACGCCGGATTGAATACGAGTCACATCCGCCGTTTGGGAATTCCCGATAGGTTTATTGAGCACGGTGAACGCGGCGAGCTGCTGGCCGACCTTGGGCTGGATGCGATTGGCATAGCCGCGAAATGCCGCGCATTGAGTCTCCCGAATGCGGATCGGTCCACCGCCGACAATTCGGCGGCTTGGAAATGAAAGATGCCCGCTATCCAACCACCGCGGACGTTCATTCTCGCCAACGGCCAGCGGCCTGGAATCTGCCAAGCTATTGAGAAGCTCCGGCCGAAGATCGAGCGGTATCTGCCGATCGTTGGTGTGTCGCTCGATTTCGGCGCTGAACTTTCTATCGGCGACGCGGAATTGGCGATCGTGCTCGGCGGCGACGGCTCGATTTTGCGCGCCGCTCACCAAATGGGCTATCACCAGTTGCCCGTGCTCGGAGTTAATTTGGGCCGGCTTGGATTTCTCGCCGCGCTGCAGCCCGAGCAGCTCGACCAGGCGCTGCCTGAGATTGCAGCGGGCCGGCACCAGATCACCAAACACCTCATGATCGAATGCACGGCCACTCGCGCCGGCAAGCCCTTGTACCATTCGTTGGGTCTCAACGAAGCAGCACTGCTAGCGGGGCCGCCGTTCACGATGCTCGACATCCAGCTTTATGTTGACGGAGAATTGGCTACCACCTACAGTTGCGACGGCCTGATCGTCAGCACGCCGATCGGCTCGACGGCTCATAGCCTGTCGGCCGGCGGACCGATCCTGCGCAACGACATGCAGGCGTTAGTGATCTTGCCGATCAGTCCGCATACACTGACCCATCGCCCGGTCGTCGATTCGGCCGACCGCACGTTCGAATTGGCCGTGCCGGAGCCGCACGAGGGCACGTCGCTCGTCTGCGACGGACGCGTATTGGGGACGCTTGCCCCCGACGATCGCGTGAAGATCGTACGCTCGGCCGCACAGTTCCAGTTGGTCGAAGTTTGCGGTCAGGGATATTACCGCACATTACACGACAAACTTGGTTGGGGCGGACAAATTTGGACCCGTAAATAAGTTCGCCGATCGCAGGCAGCATAACTTGGAGCAATTCACTCAATTACATCACCATAGCCGGCGGGCTACGCCCGCCGGATTCGCACCAGAATAAACTCGCCAGCTTGCTCGAACGGATTTGAAACGCACTGCTGGCGCTGTTACAGGATACCCTTTAGAATCCTGCGGCGAATTGCATGGAGGCAACGTATGAACGTATCACGTCGATTCTTTTCGTGTGCCGCGCTATCCACCATCGCTCTGGGGATCACACTTTTGTTTACGGCGTCTGCCGCAGCCGCGACCAAGAAGCCCGATCCCGACAACGCCTCGCCGCCTGTTCCCGACGTGCCGCCGACATCCGAGGCAACGTTCGATCTGCGCTACAAGCTTTCTCGTGGCGATGTGCTTCGCTACAACGTGACGGACAAACGGTCGATCATCGGCACCGACGAGCATACAACGCAGTCGGCCCAGTCGAAAACCGAGTCGGTCAAAGTCTGGAAAGTGACGGACGTGCTTCCGGAGGGTGAAATTGAGTTCATCAATCTGGTCGAACGCGTCCACATGGTGAACCAATTACCGGATGAGAAGTCAGCGGAATACGACAGCGACCGCGATAAGACACCCCCGCCAGGTTTCGAGGACGCGGCCCAGCGCGTCGGCGTGCCGTTGAGCCTCATCCGCATCACCGCCGGCGGAAAAGTCGTCAGCCGGCAGCCCAAAGTTCGCGGCAAGGGGGCCGATGAAGATGCACCGATTGTTCTGCGCCTGCCGGATAAGCCCGTCGCGATCGGAGACACGTGGGACGAGCCGTTCGACGTGAAAGTCGACCTGCAACAAGGCGCGAGCAAAATGGTGCAAACGCGCTGGCACCACAAGCTCCTTGACGTGAAGGACGGCATCGCCACCATCGAGGTGACGTATCAGATCTTAACGCCGATCGACGCCTCGGTAGAGCTGCAAGTTGTGCAGCGGATGATGAACGGCAAAGTACAGTTCGATATTGCAAAGGGCCGCATCGTGGCCCGCCAAATGGGCGTCGACAAGCGCATTCTTGGATTTGCTGGTCCCACGAGCAGCAT
>DASZZA010000848.1:0-9285 GCA_035545135.1 Lacipirellulaceae bacterium
CTTGGTGGCATCGCCGTTCACGAATCGCTGTTGCCCCGTTTGCGCGGCTTCGCGCCCACCAATTGGAGCTTGATCCTTGGCCACGACAAGCTCGGGGCAACGTTGTTCCAACTCACCGACTCCGTCGATGCGGGCGACATCTTTTTCCAACAAGCAATCATGCCGCGACCGCTCGAGTCGTATGAATCCGTGCAGAATCGCATTGCCGAGTTGTCGGTCGACTTGTTTACGCAATTCCTTGAAGGCGCAAAAGCCGGCACATTGACGGCTCGCAGGCAAGACGAAGCGGCGGCAACTTATACCTGTCCTCGAATTCCCGAGGACGGCGAAATCGATTGGTGCCGCTCGAGCGACGAGATTGAACGGTTGATTCGTGCGCTGGCGCCGCCGGCGCCGGGCGCGTTTACCTATTTGGCGGGCGAGCCGCTTTACTTGTTGGCAGCAACAGCCGTCGAAAAACCGCGAAACTACGAGGGCCGCATTCCTGGGCGTGTCGTCGAGCGCCATCTTGACGCCCTTACTGTCGATGTTCTTTGTGGTGCCGGCGCACTCCGCATCGCGCGCGTGCGCACGGCTACGGGGCGGGAAACCGCGGCAGCGTCCGTAATCCGCAACGTTCGCGAATCACTGGGGCTCAACTACTCGCGCGAAATCGTCGCGCTACGCGAGCGGGTCAATGAATTGGAAGCGTATCTCCGCAGCCGGCAGGACGCACCGAATTGGAAAAAAACGGCCTAGCCGGAACGCCTGATTATGAGCAGCCAAACAATCAGCATCGTCACGGCCTTCTATAACGAGGCCCAGAACCTGCCGCTGTTTCGCGAACGGGTCACCGATTTGCTCGCCGCGTTGCCGCACCACGGAGAGATCGTGTTGGTCGACGACCACTCGAATGACGACAGTTCGCGAATCGCTAAAGACTGGGCCGGTGCCGACGATCGCGTGAGATACATTCGGTTGTCACGAAACTGCGGCTCGCATGCGGCTTTTTCCGCCGGACTTGCTCACAGTACCGGCGACTGCGCAGTGCTGTTGGCGGCCGACCTGCAAGACCCGCCGGAAATGGTTCCTCAACTTGTCGAACATTGGCATGCGGGGAGCGATGTTGTCTGGGCCGTGCGGTTGGCCCGCCAGGGCGAGTCGTGGACCACGAAGACCTTTGCCGCCGCCTCCTATTGGTTGATGCGCCGTGTCGCGCTTCCCGAAATGCCCGCCGGCGGCGCCGACTTCCTGCTCGTCGATCGGAAGGTGATCGATGCCTACTGCGCGATCGCCGAGAAGAATACCAGCATTTTAGCAATGATCCTGTGGATGGGCTTTCGGCAGTCGTTCGTGCCGTACGTGAAACAAGCTCGTCACGCCGGCAAGAGCAAGTGGACGCTCACAAAAAAGTTCAAGCTATTCGTCGACTCAATGGCCTCGTTCAGCTATGCGCCAATCCGTTGGATGTCTCTCTTCGGCTTTGCCACTGCGCTTGCGGGATTCTTGTACGCCACGTTTGTGATCGTGGCCCGCTTGGCGGGCTGGATTGCGACGGGTACCGGGTTCGCAGCGTTGATGACTGTCGTGCTCACGGGGCAGGGCATCACGATGATGATGCTTGGCGTCTTGGGCGAGTATCTTTGGCGAACGTACGACGAAGCCCGCAGACGACCGCGATACATCGTCGAAGAAAACGTTTCGATGGCTGACGAATCGAGCAGAACCACTCAGCAGTCGACTTTGAAGCGCGCGGCATAGCCGCGGCATCGAGGGATTTCACATGATTCGAGTCGCTGTGGCAGGTGCCGGCTATTGGGGTCCGAACCTTATTCGCAATTTCGTTGCCAGCCCAGATACCCAACTTGTCGCGGTGTGTGACCGCGACGAGCAGCGACTCTCCAAAGCGCTTGCCGCTTATCCGAATGTACAAGGGCTCCGGCAGTTCGACGACCTGGTAGCCCGCACCGATATCGACGCCGTGGCAATCGCCACGCCGGTCGCAACCCACGCGCCCATGGCAATTGCCGCCCTCGAAAGCGGCAAGCATGTGCTCGTGGAGAAGCCGCTTGCCGCGTCGATTCACGACGCGGAACGTGTCACTGAGATCGCCGACCGGACAGGACGCGTGTTGATGGTCGACCACACGTTTGTTTACAGCAGTCCGGTACAGAAAATTAAGCAGCTCATCGACTCCGGCGAAATCGGCGACTTGTATTTCATCGACAGTGTACGGATCAACCTGGGCATGTTTCAGCACGACGTCAACGTCGTCTGGGACCTCGCCCCGCACGACCTTTCTATTCTCGATTACTTGCTCGGTCGACTGCCGAAGAGCATCTCCGCCTTCGGCACATCGCACGCGGACGGAAGGCGCGAAATCGAAGATGTTGCCTACATGAACCTCGATTACGGAAACGGGCTGCTGGCGTCGCTGCACGTCAATTGGCTTAGCCCCGTGAAGGTGCGGCACTTTATCATCGGCGGGAGTCGCCGAAGTGTTGTGTACAACGATCTTGAGCCGGTGGAGCGCGTCAAAGTCTACGACCGCGGTATCAGCATCAACGGCGACACGGAAGCTCGACGAGGTGTGCTCGTTGACTACCGCACCGGCGATGTTTGGTCGCCACACATCCCACACGTCGAGCCACTGGCACGCTTGGTCAGCCACTTCGCCGAATGTATTCGTGACGGCAAGCAGCCAATCACCAGCGGCCAGGCCGGCTTGCGGATCGTGAAAGTCCTCGAAGCCGCCCAGCGCAGCATCAAGGCTCAAGGCGGAAGGATCACACTGTGAATCGCACTTCCGAAGACTTGACGTCTAACGCTCGCGCGGCGCAACCTGCAGCGTCGAGAGTCTGGTCGAACCGTCTCGACCGGATGCAAACATTGCTGGAAAGTGCCGGCGCGGCGATCTGTCTCCTTGCTCGACGGATGCCCCTCCGCTTCTCCCTAGTGGCGGTCCTTTTGCTTCAAACGTTGGCCTTTATCTTGCTGCGACCAAGCTACGACACCATCGACGACGTACTGCTCACAATGGTCGCGTCGGGAAAGGGCATATCCCTCGCGCCCGATCAGCATTTGATATTTAGCAACGTTCTCATCGGTTACGTACTCAAGTGGCTCTACACCCAAGCGCCCTCGATCCCCTGGTACGGTCTTTATCTGCTCGCAGTTCATTTCGCTGCAATGTCGGCCATCCTTTACTGTGTCCTGACAATTGGGCGGTCGAATTCCGAGTCTCGTCGGATAGGCCTGCGCTTATCGCTTTACCTGCTGTGCTTCGGCTTGGTGGAGCTGCAGTTCTTAACTCGAATGCAATTTACGACGACGGGTTTCGTTGCGGGGCTGGGGGGTATTTTCTTGTTATTACTGGCGTGGCAACGATACGCGGCGCACGACTCGCATTCAAACCTTGGACTGTTGACCGCGGCGGTGTTGTTCCTCGTGATCAGCGGAATGATACGGCTCGAAAGCCTGGTCATGGCGCTGTTGACCGTGAGCCCGGTGATAATCTGGTTCGCCGCGAGAATCTCACCGCGAGCGATATTGCACTGTGGAATCGCAGTAACTACAGCGGCCGTGCTGCTCGCTGGTGCTGTCGCCTTTGATCACTCAACGTACGAAAACGATCCGCTCTGGCGTGGCTATCGCAGCTTGAACCAACTCCGTGGTAATTTTCACGACAGTAGTTGGACCTACTATTCGCCTGCCACTTCTTCAATTTTCAACCGCGTGGGTTGGAGCAAAAACGACCACGCAATGATCGCGCGTTGGTTTTCGGACGACCCGCAGCTCTATAGCGCGGCAAAGCTGCAAACTATCGTCGATGCCTATCCATGGAAATCTTCGCAACGCTTTTCGGGCCGGTGGTGGACCGCGTTCTGCAATATCGCCCGCAACAGGGCTGTATTGGCAATTCTGTTCGCTTTGCCACTCGTATTGCTAGTGGTGCCGGGCGGACGGTCGTCTCAAACCGTAATCCTGGTCGCCGCAATCACCGCGATTCCGCTAATCGCAGCCGTGATTTGGTTCAAAAAAGTCCCGCCCGAGCGAGTCTACCTTCCCTTGATGTCAGCCCCTCTGTTCGCCGCGCTCCTGTCGTTTGCATGGCGTGATGAACCAAATTCGCGCAGACATGCGAATCGCGCATGGTCGAAGCACATCCGGTCGTGGTGGATTTGGTCTGCGTGGCGTCGGATACCAACCCGGCGTGAAATCGCGGGAACGCTGCTAGTCATCGCGCTATTCATGGGGGTCTACCGGCAGTGCCGGCAGGCCGTCCGCGTTCAATACCGCCGCGTTGCTATGCAGCGGTTCCTGAACGAAGTGCGATCACATAGCCGAGGATTAATTGTGATGTGGGAAGCGGCATTGCCGCTCGACCTCGTGTCCCCGCTCGATTCACTCGACTGGTGGTCGAATAACCCGATGTTGAGCTTGGCCTGGCCTCAACGCACGCCGTGGCAAGAAGATATCAAACGCCGATTCGGCATTGAGAATGTGGCTCGCTCGCTCTGCGAGGGAAACGACACGATTTTAATCGCGACCGACGAGCATCGTTCGTTACTCAAAAGATTTGCCATAGAGCACTTTGGTATGGACATCCAATTTGTGACGATTCGCAAATCCGCCGACCAACTTGTTGCAGGACGATTTCAGTGCGCTGAACCGCCCGTAAGCACTGCTACCAAGGCAGCCGAAGTTCGAAGCGATCCGAAGTTGAGACGCTAACGATTGGACGTCAGCGAGTTCTGAATACCGATCTCCGTGCTTTCTCTTCTATGCCGGGCGGTCGCGCTGGCGTCGCATGTCGTTTTCCTATCGCCAATCTGTCCCTCCTATCCTTCGGAATGGGCGGTCGTTTCACTCGTTACGGTACGACTTTGTCGATCCAAAAACGGCGCGACCGTCCGAATCGGCAACGCGTTTGCACAGCGAGCTTGACCGTTTCTCGACCGCATTGCGTTCGACGAAACAGCAATGCCGATTCGCCGACGCAGTCGAGTAGCCGGCGGCGAAACATTGCCTTAAATGGTGTAATTCGACTGATCATTACCAATTTGGTACACTCCAGATCGGATCCATGATCACGCACTTCGGACGAATCGGCACTACAAGTTTAGGCCAGCCGTGACCGGTCTTGCATCGGTCTGATCGCTTCTGTCTCACCGTGTTGACTAACCGGGGTGCAACGTCGGGTAAATTGGTTGGAATTTTTGATTTGCGCTGTGAACCCAAACGCGGCACAGCAGGAGCTTCGCTCTCGCTAAAACCGGTTTTAGAACGGCTTATCGTCTCAGCCAGCGTACGAAGGTGACAAACGATGTGTCTTGGAATTCCCGGCAAAGTCGTGGAGACTTACGAAGAGCACGACGTGTTGATGGGTAAGGTCGACTTTGGTGGCGTTTCGAAACGCGTGTGCTTGGAACATACGCGCGACGTAGAGCCCGGTCAGTACGTGCTTGTCCACGTCGGATTCGCTCTGCAGGTCATCGATGAGGACGAAGCGCAACTCGTGTTCGATTTTCTCGAGCACATGCACGAGTTGGACGAGCTTCAAGTCGCGCAGGAATGAGCATATCGCCGCCGGAGCGGTTGGCGGAAGGACGGTCCATGAAGTATCAAGACGAATACCGCGATCCGACGGTCGCCAAGAAGTTGCAACAGGCGATTCGTGCCGTTACCACGCGTCCGTGGACGATTATGGAGGTTTGTGGTGGGCAGACGCATACGATCGTCAAATACGGCATCGATGAATTGTTGCCGGAGGGAGTAGAACTAGTTCACGGCCCGGGATGCCCCGTGTGCGTGACCTCGTTGGAAATGATCGATCGGGCACACGCGATTGCCTCGCGGCGGGATGTTATTTTCTGTTCATTCGGCGATATGCTGCGCGTTCCTGGTTCCCGCGGCGACTTGCTAGCGCTTAAGAGTCGTGGAAGCGATGTGCGCATCGTTTACTCACCGCTCGATGCGGTTAACCTTGCCGCAGCTCGCCCGGACCGCCAAGTTGTTTTTTTTGCCATTGGGTTTGAAACCACCGCGCCACCGAATGCCATGGCCGTTTGGATGGCGCACAAGCGCGGGCTGAAGAATTTCAGCGTCTTGGTGTCGCACGTGACCGTGCCGCCGTCGCTTACCTCCATTTTGCAAGCGCCGGGAAACAAGGTGCGTGGATTTCTCGGTCCCGGCCACGTATGCACGGTAATGGGGTTCGAAGAGTACGAACCGGTTGCTCGCAACTATCACGTGCCGATCGTCATCACGGGATTCGAACCGGTGGACATGCTCGAAGGCGTATACATGACTATCCGGCAACTTGAAGCGGGGGAAGCACGTGTCGAAAACCAATACAGACGCGCCGTGCGACGTGAAGGCAACCTCGAGTCGCGAAAGCTGATCGAAGACGTGTTCGAAGTGTGCGACCGAAAATGGCGCGGCGTCGGGATCATTCCAAAAAGCGGCTATCGATTGCGGTACGAATACCGCGACCACGACGCCGAACGGCTGTTCGAAGTCGACGATATCGAGACGCGCGAATCTACGGAGTGCATCAGCGGGCAAGTTCTCCGTGGTCTCAAAAAGCCTCACGATTGCCCCGCATTCGGTAAAACGTGTACGCCGCTTACTCCACTCGGCGCGACGATGGTTTCTTCCGAAGGTGCGTGCGCTGCGTACTACGCCTATGGTCGGCACCTCGAAGCGAAACATTCGCCGCGCCAGCCCGTCGGTGCCGGAAACACTGTGCGACTTAAGGAATGCGCGTCATGACTCAGGCCGCGACGAACAGTTCGTCACAATCGTCCCCCGTCTCAATGGATCCAAAGTCCATCATCCGACGGCAGACCCGCGAGCTCGTGGCATTGAACGAATCTTTTTTCGAAGAGCAGGCCGACCGAATTGAAAAGTGCTGCCGCGCAATGGCGCGACGATTCGACGAAGGCGCTCGGCTGCTGACAGTGGGCAATGGCGGAAGCTGCTGCGACGCCATGCACATGGCCGTCGAGTGCACTCATCCGATCATTGCCAAGCGGCCGGCACTGCCGGCGATCGCGCTGACGACCGATATGGCGCTTCTGACGGCCGTCGGAAACGACCAGGATTTTTCATTTGCTTTCGTCGATCAACTGAAGCTGTTGGGTCGCAAGGGCGACATGTTGATGGGGTTCTCGACCAGCGGAAAGTCGCGGAATTTGACTCGCGCCTTCCAGGCCGCCCGCGAAATGGACATCCTCACCATCGGCTGCGCGGGCAAGGATGGCGGTCGGCTGCCGGAACTCTGCGACTACACTTTCGTGGTTCCCAGCTTCAGCATCCCGCGCATTCAGGAAACTCAAGAAACGTTGCTCCACATCATGTGGGACCTGATCCACGTCATCCGTGGCGAGGAGGACGTGTTGTAAGCCGGAAAACGTTTGTCGGCCCCGCTAAGGCCTGTTTGACAACAACAAAGCATCGAACCATGCCGCCGACTCGCCCCGCATCGAATCGCGCCGACGCGACCCCAAACTCTAGCGGGTTCGGAACCTGCCCCCTCCCTAAATCGGACTACGAGCACGTCCTGCTTGGTCACGGCAGCGGCGGAAAACTGACCGCCGACTTAATCCAAAATATTTTTCTTCCATCGCTGGGCAACCAGGTGCTCGATGCGCTCGAGGACCAGGCAATTCTCAATGCGAACAGCATCGCTGCAAACGCCAATGGCGCGATGGGGGAGTGCATTGCATTCACCACCGATTCATTTGTCGTGCGACCGCTGTTTTTTCCCGGTGGCGATATTGGAAAATTGGCCGTGCATGGCACCGTAAACGATCTGGCCGTGGGCGGGGCGACGCCGCTTTTCCTCTCGGCCGCATTCATTCTGGAAGAAGGTTTGCCGATCGACGTCGTGCGACGCGTTGCAGAATCAATGCGCGCCGCATGCGACGAAGCGGGCGTGCAACTCGTCACCGGTGACACGAAAGTTGTCGATCGGACGACTGGCGACCAGTTGTTTATCACCACATCCGGAATCGGCAGAGTTCCCAGTGGCCGCCGGCTTTCGATACACAACGCCCAGCCCGGCGACAAAATCATGGTTTCCGGCACAATCGGCGACCATGGGATCGCGATCATGTCGGTTCGCGAAGGGATCGAATTCGAGACGGTTTTGGAAAGCGACACGGCGCCGCTTCACGATTTGGCACGCATGATGCTCGAAGCCTGCCCGACGATCCGCTGCATGCGCGATCCCACTCGGGGAGGTGTATCGAGCTCGCTGAATGAAATGGCGACCGCTTCGAACGTCGGAGTAAAGCTTGACGAAGCGGCTATTCCCATTCGTCCCGAAGTCCACGCGGCATGCGAAATGCTTGGATTGGACGCCCTATACGTAGCCAATGAAGGTAAGCTCCTCGCCGTCGTTCCGGGCAAAGACGCGAGCCTGTTGCTGGAAACAATGAGAAAACACCCACTAGGCCAAAATGCCGCAATCATCGGCGAAATTGTCGAAGACCATGCCGGCATGGTCGTTATGAGGTCGCTGATTGGTGGCGAACGCGTGGTCACGATGTTGGCCGGAGAGCAGTTACCACGAATTTGTTGAAAATATCGGGACACTCGTGATGCCAGCGATCGAACCCTATGCCCGATGCCGTCGAAAACGCCACCGAAGAATTGATGCCCAAGAAGTCATCGGGGCAGATATTCGAGCAGGAAGTGGAAGAAGGGATCGGGGCGCTCGAGATGCCGCTTCATCGCTTGTTCATTTCGGCCGTTGCCGCCGGAATGGAGCTGGCGCTGAGTCTTCTCGTAATCGGTCTTATCTATACTTTTGGCGCCGGTCGAGCCGATGTGCTTGCGTTCGAGCTACTGGCGGCCGCGGCTTCGACGTTCGGTTTTATTGCGGTCGTGCTTGGCCGATCGGAGCTGTTTACCGAGCAGACAACCCTCGCGATATTGCCTTTTCTGGCCGGCAAGTGCAGCTTTCGCCAAGTCGTTCGATTGTGGGTAGTGGTATATGTCGGGAATTTGATCGGAGCTGCCGTGTGTGCGTATCTGGTCGTCATCGCTGGTTCCGGATTGCGAGATATCGAACCGAACTCCTTCCACGAGATTGCCACCGTCATCGTCAACCATTCGGCCGCCATCATGCTGCTAAGCGGAATCATTGCCGGTTGGTTGATGGGGCTCGTTTCGTGGGTCGTTGCCGCCAGCCGCGACACGATCAGTCAGATCGTCATTATTGGCCTTTTCACTGGGGTCATCGGCTTGGGGCACTTGCACCATTCAATTCTCGGTACCGCCGAGGTTTTAGGCGGGGTG
>DASZZA010000849.1:0-2895 GCA_035545135.1 Lacipirellulaceae bacterium
CGCGCGCGACAGAGAACTCGTTGTACCCAATGACATTTCAGGATCAGCCGCCGGCTCCATTCTTAACCAATACGTTCCTGAAGGAGGATGTGACCGGTCAGCACCTCGTGCGGGTATTTTGGTCGTGGTACAACGCAGAGAACAAAGAGAATAAAGGGAAAGTTGAGTGGGAAGCACCGCACAACGCGCGTTGGCACTTTGGCAATACTCGTGCGCTTTTCAAGATGTACTTTACGAGCATGATGCGCGACGCGAATGAAACGGCTGAGCAAAGCGCGTGCGTGCGGTTTGCACGAGAATTCTTGCCCGTAGTGAATAAGGCATTGGAGGAAGTTTACAACGAGCCATCGGCCGGTAAAGAAATGAACAATGCCGATGCCGACGTAGCGACGAAGGCCGGTGGACCTAAAATAGATACGGCCAAGGCCGCAAAAGAATCGTCCGGCGAAGTCGCGACATCGGACAAAGCCAAGCAAGCCGAATCGAAATCACCGGATAAGGCTGCAAGACCGTAGCCAGTTGGGATCGCGGTCCGTGCGAGGTGGGTGTTTGAAACGCGCGCGAGGTTGGATTGCTTACATGACGCCCACGCGGCCATCTTCAAGGCCGAGACGCTTCATTTTTTTGTACAGCGTTGTGCGATTAATGCCGAGCTGGTCGGCCGTCGCGTTTCGGTTCCAGCCATTGGCTTCGAGCACGTCGCGGATAATTTGTCGCTCCGGTCCCTCGAGCGCTTCCTTGAGGGTCTTATGACCGGCGGGCGACGTGAAAGCCACGGCACCAGAACCGCGGACTTCCACCGGCAAATCGGCGACTGTGATCACTGGACCCTTTCCCAACAAAACGGCCCGTTCGACCACGTTCTGAAGTTCTCGAACGTTGCCCGGCCAATGGTAGCGTTCCAAGGTGGCCATCGCGTCCTCGGCGAAGCCGGTCACGTCTCGACGAGAATCTTCGCGGACCTGCTCCAAGAAGTTCTCGGCTAGCACTGGAATGTCGCTCACGCGCGATCGTAAGGGCGGCAGCTCGATGTTGATCACGTTGACGCGATAGTAGAGGTCTTGGCGGAAGCGTCCCTCGGCAACCGCTCTCGAGAGATCTTCGTTAGTGGCCAGGACGACACGCACATCTACTTCGAAGGTCTTAGTACCGCCAACCTGCTCGAATTTCAGTTCTTGCAGAACGCGCAGTAGCTTCACTTGCATGGCCGGGCTGGCCGTGCCGATTTCGTCAAGAAAGATCGTGCCGCCATCGGCCTGCAGGAACTTTCCCATCTTCTCGCCGACAGACCCGGTGAACGCGCCTGCGACGTGGCCGAACAATTCGCTTTCCAGCAGCGTTTCTGGAAGTGCCCCGCAAGCGACTTCCACAAATGGCCCCTTGGAGCGGCTGCTGCGGCGATGGATGGCACGGGCGATCATGCTCTTGCCGGTGCCGCTTTCGCCGGTGACGAGGAGCGTGGCCCGTGTGTCGGCGACACTGCTAATCATCTCGAAGACTTTCAGCATCCTCGGATCGCGACCAACGATGTTGTCCATGCCATAGCGACGGTCGAGCTGGGCTCGCAGGTTGTCGTTCTCTTGCCGAACGGTGCGTTGCGAAATGGCCCGCTCGATCGTCATTAAAAGCTCGTTATCGATGAGCGGCTTGGTGACGTAGTCGAACGCTCCTGCGCGGATCGCTTCGATGGCGCCGTCCGGCGAGCCGTAGCCGGTCATGAGGATAACCTGCGCCGCCGGCCAATTGCGGCGGCATTGCTCGAGCAAGTCAAAACCTTCGCCGTCGCGGAGGCGAACGTCAGTAAGGATCAGGTCGAACGATCTTTGTCGTAGGCGCTCCAACGCATCGACATAGCCGGCGGCCGTTTCTACTTCGTAGCCTTCGCCACGCAGCCATTCAGCCATTGAAGCGAGTACGTGGCGATCGTCGTCGACAAGTAGAAGTTGCGGTTTGGTCATGGCTGGCGCGAGTTGTCTGGCGAGTTCGATTCCGCATCTTCCGCTGACAAAATGTTCCAATCGACTGGCCGTTTGCCTTTCGGCATCTTGAGCGCAGTTGTGTCGCCAAATATCTACGTCATGGGTAGTGGCCGGTCAACGAAGTGTGCGTTTTGAGATCGCGGGTGGCCGGTGGTGACGGTTATAAGCTTTGTGGCGAGATCGAGCGGCCCGTATAATTTGCAATCAACTACCCGACCGAGCCGAGTCGCTAAATGAGCGAGAAGCCATGTCGAAAAAGCTGATTCGCGTCGTAGTGAACGATTTGATGCAACAGGATTACGAATACTGCCGGACGGAGCCGGTGGGCCGGAATTTTCATCCCGATTTCAAGCCGCAACTGACGCCCAAACAGATGCTGGAGCTGGGCGTGTTCGGCGGCCGCTACATGACCGATTGCCGCGACGAGTTCCCGGCCGATTGGTTCGACAATGCCAAGCTGTGCCATGAACGGCACGATCCGAAGCTCAATTTCTTCGGCGTCAACGCCTCGCAGCCACTATCGGTGTGGCGGGACAAGGGTTGGATCTACGAAGAAGACCCGCGCGGTTGGTTCCAGTGGTATTGCCGGTATTACATGGGCCGGCGGTGTCCCGATGACGAGCGGCAAATCAAACGCTGGCGGGCGATCAAGCGGCACGTGACTCAGGTGAAGAAGAACTGCCGCCGCGGCGACCTGAAATGCCGCCGCCGGCAGCGGCAGGCATTGTTGCATTGGGCATATGATTCGCGGAAGATTTGAGGCGCCAATATGGACACGAATCCCTGGGTTGTTGCGACAATCGAAACGATCGATAGCTATCGGCGCATGATCGACGGTGCAATACGACAGTTGAGCGACGACGAGTTTTTTGCGCGTCTGGCAGACGGAATCAACAGCATTGCAAGCATCCTTCGG
>DASZZA010000850.1:0-3576 GCA_035545135.1 Lacipirellulaceae bacterium
GGCCCCCCACGACTGTGAGCTCATTCTCACCAGGCGATGTAGAACATTGCCTTGGCCAGGAAGACGATCAGCACCACATGGCAGAAAACGCTGATGTGGATGAGCTTGAAGTGCCGGGATTTAAGCTTTCCGCGTGCACTAAGCGTGATCGCTGTTATGAAATGCGCCAACACGCTGATCGCAAGCGCGATCTTGATCGTGAGCAGCGTTGCAAAGCTGCTGTCGAAAGGGTGGCGCAGGGAATCGCGATATTGCCACGCCATGGCGATGCCGGCAGCATAAAGTATCGCCATAACGAACGGCATCAGGCGCCGGGCGCGGCGACCAATAGCTGTCTCGACCGACCGCATCACCTCCCTGCCGAGAGGCTTGCGGGTGCTCTCGAGGATCAGGACTTCGAAGAATACGGTGCCGACGAACATGATAGCGGCAAAAAGATGTAGCGTGACTAGAATAAACTGACTCATGGCCGTGGTGGCGTCGTTGAGGAATCGTCGAAAGGTTCTGAGATTCGTGTGTTGGTGCTCAAGATGACGTATCCTGCCATCTCCGCCATCTCCGATTAAAGTGCCTTGGATATGCTTTCCTTGAATAGTGCGGTGGACAGATACCGTTCGGCGAACGAGGGAATAATCACGACCATCGTCTTACCAGCAAATTCCGGCCGTGCTCCAACTGTGGCTGCCGCCTCTAAAGCCGCCCCGGAAGAAATACCGACCGGAACGCCTTCGATCCGAGCGACCAAGCGGGCGTTAGCCAATGCGTCTTCGTCCGAAATGGCGACAACCTCGTCATAGATATCAGTATCAAGGATTTTCGGTACGAAGCCTGCGCCGAGACCCTGGATTTTATGAGAACCAGGCTCACCCCCCGAAAGCACTGCCGAACCCGCTGGCTCAACGGCAACTACATGAACGGAAGGCTTGCGCGCCTTCAGTACCTGGCCGACGCCCGTAATGGTACCGCCGGTGCCGACTCCGGATACGAGGATATCGACGGCGCCTTCCGTATCGTTCCAAATTTCCTCGGCCGTCGTCGTGCGGTGGATTTCAGGGTTAGCCAGATTCTCGAATTGTTGCGGAATCACCGCATCGGCCAATTTCCCTGCCAATTCCTGTGCCTTGGCGATAGCGCCCTTGATGCCCTTGGCGCCATCTGTCAGGACCAGTTCTGCCCCCAGCAATTTCGGCATCTTCTGCCGTTCGACCGACACCGTCTCGGGCATGATCAGGACCAGCCGGTAGCCCTTGGCGGCCGCAGCGAAGGCGAGGGCGATTCCTGTGTTGCCGGAGGTCGGTTCGATCAATACTGATTTGCCTGGGACGATCCGGCCTTCAGCCTCCAACGCCTCGATCATGGCCACGCCGATGCGATCCTTGACCGAGGCGACGGGGTTGAAGAACTCCAGCTTTGCCAGCAGTGTCGAAACGATGCCTTTTTCGGCGGCATAGCGGTCGAGCCGCACCAGGGGCGTGTCGCCGATCGTCTCGGTAATGGAACTGTAGATGCGGCCACGGCCTGGGGTCGGCGCAGCGGAAGGAGTTGCAGTCATTATTCTTGATCCGGTGTCCGTGAACCTTTGAGCCAAGTTGCAAGAAGCCCTATGACCGATCCCAATCGCCGTAAGCGCCTGCCTGGACCTTGGATATCATTTGCCGATCATAACCTCGAAGAAGAAATAACAGCGACTGAATGTCGGTCTTTGCGCTGGCGCAAGCTTCGGATGCTCGCGATCGTCAAAATCGGACGGCTGCGACGACATGCCTGTCGAAGCGTAGGTCAGCAGGGCGCACATCATGAAGGACAATTCGGTGGATATAAGCGAGGACCATTCAATCCTTGTACGATCGATAAGCCGCCTTTCCGAGCTGTCGCCGGCCTATTTCGGACTGGTGATGGCGACTGGCATCGTCTCTCTTGCCTCGTTCATGATGGAGCATGAAAAGATCGCCATGGCGATGTTCTATCTGAACATCGCCCAATATTTCGTTCTGTGCGTGCTCTACGCACTGAGGGCCTGGTGCTTTCCTCGCCGCTTCTTCGGCGACATGTTCGCGCACGCGACAGGGCCCGGCTATTTCACCACCGTCGCCGGCACAGGCATCCTGGCGAGCCAGTTCCTGGTCCTGCGCGAGAACGTTGCCGCCGGAATGGCGTTCTGGCTGGTGGCGCTCCTGCTGTGGATCTGCCTGACCTATGCCGTTTTCATGATCCTGACGGTAAAGAGGGATAAGCCGACGCTCGACAAGGGGATCAACGGGAGCTGGCTTCTCGCGGTGGTCGCGACGCAAGCCCTGTCTGTTTCAAGCGCGTTGCTCGCGGCTCGCATTGGCCAGCCTTACCGGCTGGAACTCAACCTGATGGCGCTCTCCATGTGGCTATGGGGAGGAATGCTTTACATCTGGATGATGTCGCTAATCTTCTACCGCTATGCGTTTTTCCGGTTCTCGCCCGGGGACCTGGCGCCGCCCTATTGGATCAACATGGGCGCAATGGCGATATCCACGCTGGCTGGCTCCCATCTGATCCTGAACGCGCCGCATGCCCCCTATCTCATGTCGCTGCTTCCCTTTTTGAAAGGCTTCACCGTCTTCTATTGGGCGACCGGAACGTGGTGGATACCCATGCTCCTCCTGCTGGGCATCTGGCGATACGTCTTCGAGCGCTTCCCATTCGAATACGACCCGCTCTATTGGGGCGCGGTATTCCCGCTCGGCATGTATTCCGCCTGCACCTGGCAAATGGATCGCGCCATGGAATTCGGTTTTCTGTCCGTCTTGCCGCGAGTGTTCCTCTATATAGCGCTCGGAGCATGGGCCGTGACCTTCCTTGGAATGCTGCGCACGCTCTTGCGCACCGTGGCCTGTAAATAGCGAGCCCTTGCTGCTTTGGCTGCGAGCGAACCGAAGATCGGCGGCCCCTTTGGACAGGATCGGCCCCCCGGGACTGCATACGGAGCGATCATCACGCTGTTTCGTTGACCGCAGCCAGTGCATCGGGCAAGCAGATGACGACATGTCTGTGCGCGCTCGACACGATGCCGTCCTTCTCCCATGCGCTGAGCGTCCGGCTGACCGTATGAAGTGTCGTTCCCGCGAGTTCGGCGATATCTTGGCGAGAAAGGGGAAAGCAGATCTCGGTTCCCTCTGCGGTACGACGCCCCGCCTGGCGTGCCAGCCTTAGCAGGGCGTGAGCGATCCTGCGTTCGACGGTTTCGGTGGAAACCTCGCGCAGCCGCGCCTGCGTTTCCTGATACCGGAACCCGAGCACGGCAACTGCATTCAACGCGATCTGCGGATGTTTGCCCATCAATTCGCGCATGGCGCCCGCAGACCACGCAAACAGGTGCGTATCCTCTACCGCCACCACCGTCCCGGGATAGTCCGGGATGCCTGCGAGTGCGGCGTAGCCTGCCAGTTCGCCGGGGCCGAGATAGCGCAATGCGATTTGGCTACCCTCCTCAGTGGTCTGCGTCGCACGCAGGCGGCCGACTACCACGACATAGAAGTTCCGGACGGCATCGCCCTGGTGATACAGGACCTCTTTCCTCGTTAGACGCCTGCGGGAAGCCGCCCG
>DASZZA010000851.1:0-2228 GCA_035545135.1 Lacipirellulaceae bacterium
GAGTAATGCGGTTCACATCCAGGAGATCGTCCACCAGATGGACCAACGACTGCACCTGCCGTTCGATGATCCCCCACAATTCGTGAACGTCGCCGTCTCGCTCAAACCCTTGCGATTGTATTAAGTGCAAGGCGCTTTGGATCGGCGCAAGCGGGTTTCGCAACTCGTGGGCCAGCATCGCCAGAAACTCATTCTTGAGACGATTCGCTTCCGCTAATTGTTCCGTCCGTTCGCGGAGCGAGTTCTCCGCCTCTCGCCGCGTCGTCACGTCGCGGAAGACCAATACGACGCCGGCAATTCGTCCCTCCGCGCTGCGGATCGGCGATGCGCTGTCGTCGATCGGAAACTCGGCTCCGTGCTTGTTCAACAGCATCGTGTGGTTTGCCAGTCCCACGATCATTCCTTCGCGAAGTGCTCGCGCTGCTGGATTATCAACCGTCTCGCGCGTTTGCTCGTTGACAATTTTGAAAACCGTCTCGAGCATTTCGCCAGCGGCTTCTTCCTCGGTCCAGCCAGTTAGGTGCTGCGCAATGTCGTTAAGAAATGTAACGCGCCCCTTGGTGTCTGTCGCAATCACCGCATCGCCGATGCTGGCCAGCGTCGTTCGAAACCATTCCCGTTGCTCCTCAAGAATGGCCGCCGCCTTGGAACGTTCGAATAAATTCTGTCGCAGCAAGTAGATGAACCCACCGAAGATGACCAACGCCAGCAACGACGCGAACACTCCCGTGATAACCGCCACACGATATTCGTGCGCCTCAGCTTCGAAGCGTACTTGCAATAGATCCTTTTCCTCCTGCTCCATCGCGGATATCTGCTCGCGGATGGCTTGCATCATCCTTTCGCCTTGGTCCGTGAGTACCGCTCGGCGGGCTGCCTCGAAGTCCTTCTTCCGCAAGGCAACCACCTGTTCTAAGTCGTCCAGCTTAGCCGCAATTAGACGTTCGAGCTTGGGAAATCGGGACTGTTGCCACAAATTATCGACGGTAAGCAGCTTGGCGTAGGCGATTTGTTCGTGGATTTTCTTCAGCGCCGCGCGATACGGTGTTAGATACGCCGACTCACCCGTAATCACATAACCCCGCTGCCCAGTCTCGGCATCCTTGGTCGTCGATACGATGTCTTCGAGCGCGTTCAATACTTCCGTCGAATGCGTGACTAATCGGGCATCTCGATACAGTTGATGCGTGTTCTTGTAGCTCAGCCCGGCATCCACAATCAGCAGCGCGATAAGTAATCCCGCGCCGACGATCAGCCCATTGTCCAACGCGCGTTTCATGCAGGCCAATTTCTCGTTTCCGCTGCATCGGCGACATTAGGTGAATCGCCGCCGAAAAAATCCGTCACGCCAGACGGGGTGGTCCCCTATTGTATCATTAGTTCACCGACACTCCGCCGGCAAGTGTAACGGCTGCATCCCTAGAGGCGTTGAGCGACCATGCGGAAATGAAATCCATGGATCGCCAGCGCAATGGCCTTGGGCAGTTTTTGCGGGTAGCGCACCAGAATGGTCGCAACGTACTTCCAGAATGCCCGGCGGCCGCGGTGCAAAACACCCATCATCCACAGCGAGCGGAAAAAAGCGTAAATATCCTCGCCTGTAAGTTTCAGCTTCGGCCCGCGGGGACCATACTCGTTGAGAAACGTCAGCACGCGCCGGTAATACGTCGCCGGTTCGTAGAGCGTCTTCATCAGTCCTTTGTAGTTGTTAATCAGAAATTCGCGGTCGAGCTTAGGAATGAAATTGAGCACCGCCTCGGTATTGTTGCCAGTGCTCTTCGTATCCAGCCGGCCTTCGCCCAAAAGTCGGTGGTAGAGCTGCGTTTTGGGCAGTGCAGTGAGCAGTCCGACCATGGCGGCTGAAATGCCTGTCTTTTGGATGAAATCATACTGCAGCTCAAAGATATCCTTCGGATCATTATCGAACCCGATGATGAATCCGCCCATCACTTCCAGTCCGCTCCGCTGCACCCTGCGAATTTTCTCCGCCAAGTCGCCGTGTGTATTCTGATATTTTTGCGCTTCTTTCAAGCTCTCCGGCACCGGTGTCTCGATGCCGATGAATACGCGGGCAAAACCAGCAGCCACCATCAGGTCCAATAACTCCTGATCGTCGGCCAGGTTCACCGACGCCTCGGTGATAAAGTCCATTTGCGGTTGACGTTGCTCGCGCCACACGATCATTTCTCGCAAGAACTGCTTCACGAGCTTCTTGTTGCCGATGAAAT
>DASZZA010000852.1:0-3100 GCA_035545135.1 Lacipirellulaceae bacterium
GGGCCCGAAGAGGACTGTGACGTTGGACACACCCGTGAATTCGATGCCGTTGGGTCGCCCTCTGCCGCATCGGTACCTGCCGCTGGGAAAGTAGAGCACGCCGCCCTTGTTCTGCGTCAGCGCCCGTGCCGCGCGCGTTAGCGCCGGTTGATCGTCCGCAATCCCATCCCCAACCGCGCCGAACGCGCGGACGTCGAATCGTTCGGGCGCCTTCTCAGCCGCGACGAGCCGGACGCACAGCATCAGGACGGTCAGCAGGGCAAGGAACCAGGGACTCTTGTGGGACCGGGCCTGCACGTTCGACGATAATGGCGGAGACGGGCTGCTGGGCGTAGCTGCGGTCATCCAATAGCCGACGGTCATGCCACGATTCTATCGAATCCGCTGGCGCACACACTACACTGCACACGGCGGAGCCGGGTCAAGTGCTTGGAAAGATAGGAAAGTATACGAGAAGATTGTCGCCTTCCCGTTCTGGTGCGCTTTTGACATGTATCTATGGGTAGTGCTGGCTGGCTGTACAGCTAGGCATTTGTGGCTAGCTCGCTAGATTGGCGAATGACTCATCTCCAGATTGCCCATTGCGTGACCGACCACGTAGGCCGATCCAGATGCCCAACTGGTCTGAGCCTGCTTTGTCCGCAAGGAATGGTGGCGGTATGCTCACACTTTACTTCTGCTGGGGGGATCGTGCGCCGGTAGTTCGTTGTTGGAGCATTTGCCCGCGCATTGGCGATACGTTGTCGCTGCCCGAATTCGGCGGCAACGCCCACGAATTCATCGTATCGAAAGTTGTCTGGGAAGGGTTCGAGGAGCCGCGGATTACGATTCATTTGAGGGAGCCGGTGAGCACGTGCAGCGAGGCCGAGTTTCGGATGGGTGAGCACGTGGAATCGTCGTGCAATTGACGAGAACTGGTTTCGAAAACCGAATCGATCGTAGCTGGATTCGCAAGAATTCTGCTAAACCTGATGTCTTGCGACTTCAGCCACGGGGTCTTATTTCCTTGCGATGGCTAATTGCCCCATCGCAATAACGGCTGAGCCGACCAGCACGCAGCCACTGATCGTGGCGTCGGGCCGTGGGAGGGCAAACCCAATGACCATCAGCAGGATGCCGCGTTTCGCGGTCCCGGAGATTAACCGTAGAAGATTCATTGATTACTACTCGATAACCCCTCGACTATCCGAATTCTCCCTCGCCCACCGGGAGCGGACCGGGGAGAGGGCCGCTTCGAATCGGTTTTAAGAGAGTTCCTTACTGTATAGCAGCGGCTGCAGCGTGACGAGCTGGCTCACGTCCGCCGGGACTTGCCACGCTTCTCCCCGCGGCACCGATGCTGCGCAACTGCCCAAACGCGGAGTTCTCCGAATAGTTGTGCGAGGGCGGCGGGCTGATAGTGGGCGTTGAGGCCGCTGGGATTGGGGAGTACCCAGGCGTGGCTGCCGCCGAAGGGGGCCTGTTGGAGACCGACGCCGGCGTCTTTGTCGCCGGAAATGACGCGGTAAGGACCGATGCCAACGAACGCGACCACGGTCGGGCACCAGCGTTTCACCTTCGCTGCGAGGCGCCTGCCCCCGGCGCGCAGTTCGTCGGCGGTGAGTTCATCGGCACGCGCCGTCGGGCGTTCGACGACGTTCGTGATGCCGAATTTGAGGTCGAGCAGGAGGGCCCCTTCAAACGGCGAAAAGAGCCGCGGAGTGAAGCCGCCGCCGTAAAGCGCCGGCCAGAAGCGGTTGCCCGGCCGTCCAAAGTGGCGGCCGATGGCGGCGGTGTAGAGCCCGGGATTGATGCCGGCGAACAGCACGATCAGGTCTTTGGCGATAAGATCCGGCACACGCTTAGTGTGCGCGGCAAGGAGCTGGGCCTTGGTTGGCTTCCAGGGCGTGGGCAATGTGCGATTCATCGCGGAGTATCCTTGGAGGATATTCTAGAAGGGGCGTCAAGAAAGGATTCTCGCCGACTTCCCGAGCGGCCGGCAATGCTTTCATGACAACGACGTAGATTAGATATTTCCAAGCCGCGGCAAAGGCGCCCTGCTCGGCCCATGCACCAGATCCCTCGGACGCCAATGCCCTGTCGTAAACGTTCGTATGAAGAGTCCTCAGGAGCCATCTCAATCACAACGGCTCCGTCGCGCCGTTCGTGATCGGCGATCGTCTTGACGATGGCGCTTTTTCCTGCGCCGCGATTGCCGAGTAAGGACGACCGTCAAGAAAGAAGCCGACAAACTCGGGGCGCACCTTGAAGCCGATTTGCAGCAAGGACGGTACGTCGCGCCGTCCAAGGTGACTTGGGCGGACTTCCCATTCGCGTTTGAATCTGAAAAGTTGCCTGCGCTTGCTCCTCGGTCGTGTAACTCTTACCGCTCGGCTCTTAACCACGTTGTAAATCTCGCCCACCGGCATGTTTAGCTCTGTAGCCATGTCGGCTGGCTTTTCAATCCCGTGTTCAAGACATTCCATAGCCTTTATTGCCAGGTCGTCACCTTCAATTACCGAGAGCACCTCGTCGCGAAACAGTTGCGCCGACTCTCTGTCCGCTAATAGCGCTGATGGCTCGCAGTTTGCCTGAGCAAATGGACGATCGTGGTGTGAACCATTATTAGTATGCGGTGTGCCAATACGGCGAGTAAGTCTGTTCTCAAACGATTCCGCGAGGTGATTCACCTTGCTATCTACCACGCCCTTTAAGAACGTCAGAAAATTTGGGCACTTGCGTCTGCCCCATGTCCGCTCGCCGGATAAGAAATCTTGGATTGCGGCTGAGAGCGATTCGGGGGCAGTCGACAAGTCGAACGAAATCTTGGTCGCGCGGCGTCGCTTAAATCTGCACCGGCGAACGTTGGTTGCCGCTCGTCGACATAGGGGCGAGCCAGTTCCAATGTCCGCCGGAAATGCCGAAATCTACGTCAAACTACGCGGCTAATTATAGTGGGTAAGTATTTGCTAACCATGAAACCGAAATCGCCGGAGACCGAGCATTACTCGATCTCCGGCGTTCACTTTAAACGTGACGGCTCTGCCGTCACAGCAGGTTGACCACCCGATCAGCTAGGCCCTTTTCGCCGAGCACGACGCTGAGCTTGCCACTCGTGGCG
>DASZZA010000853.1:0-3829 GCA_035545135.1 Lacipirellulaceae bacterium
ACCGTTAGCGAAGGAAGTTTTAACGCTCATTGCAGGTGCGGATCGCGATCGAAACGAACAGTGCAGCATGCGCCGTCCGCGTTCTTCACTTCGAACGAGCCCCCAATCTGGCGCGCGAGCGCGGCCACGAGACCCAAGCCAGACGATTTCTTTCGGCAGCTGCTGTCCTGCATTTCGAAACCCGGCCCATCGTCTTTGACCACAAGAGTTTGCTCGCTTTGCTCAACTGTGAACGCCACACGGATGTTCCCCCCTTCCCTGCCGTCAAGTCCGTGCTTGACTGCATTGGTGAGGAGTTCGTTCAAGATCAAGGCCAGAGGCATGGCGTGGTCGTTTTTGAGATGGCCATCCGAGGATGTGACGTCGATAGACACGTTTGCCGGAAGCGTCCTTTTCACAGCCGCGCAAACTGCACTTATGAAACCGTGAGCGTTGAAATTCGTGACGTGTCCCTCTTCGTAAAGAATTTGTTGCGCGGCCGCCATGGCCGCGACCTTCCGCATGGCATCGGCTAGAACAAGGCGGGCTCTTGCATCGGACGTTTCCCGCTGCGCCATACTCAACAAGGAATGTAGGGTCTGCATATTGTTTTTGACGCGATGATTGAGTTCGCGGAAGAGGAGCATCTGATTCGCTTCGGCTTGTTTGCGATCGCTGATGTCGACGAGCATATTCACGGCGCCCACCAGATTCCCCGAGCTATCGCGTAGCGGCGTCGGATAGGGTAGGAAGGGAACCAGCGAGCCGTCCGGCCTTTCCGCAAGCGCCTCGACGTTCCTCACGGGGCGGTTTTCCTTGAGCGTGATTGCCATGGGGCATTCATCGTGCCCAAGCGGCGCGCCATCGGGATGATGCAACTTCCATGTCACGCACCACTGGTCTTTTCCGAGCACCGGTTCCCGACCCGCAAGCTCGACGGCAACTTTATTATAATAGGTGACGAACCCGGCGGCGTCGGTTGTGTAAACCGCGGCCGGTAGGCCATCGATCAGTTGCTTGAAATGTCCATCTCGCTCCTTTGCCACGTTCCGCGCGGCGATTTCGTCGGTCACGTCGACGGTGACGCATCGCGTGTTGATGAACTCGCCATTCCTCCAATTGACGCTCGATGAGATGAGGACATGTTTGACCGAGCCATCTTTCGCCCGGAGGCGGGCAGGATAGCGATCGAGTTTCTCTCGGTTGCTCAGCCGGGCGAGGATGTCGCCAATCGATTCTTGATCCGCGTGAAATTCACGGATGTCATGACCGATATATTCGTGGGGCAGGTAGCCCAGCAGCGCGAGCTCGGCGCAATTGGCCCTCAAGATGGTGCCGTCGGCGCCGACAAGATGCATCGCGACAGCGCCGTTTTCGAAAAAGTCCGCAAGCTCTTCGCGGGCGTGCTGGAGCGACGTCGACGTTTCGTGTATCGCCGTCGTGTCATGGAAACAATTGATGGCACCAAGTACATTGCCGCTCGCGTCTTTCACGGGCGAGATGTGCACCATTGCCCAGATGCGAGAGCCATCCGGCCGCTCCACCACCGCTTCCACCCCGTCGACGACTTCGCCGGTCGCAAGTGAATGAGCCATCGGTGTTTCCGACCGCGGAATCTCGCAGCCATCGAAGTGAAGGCGGTAGGAACCGCAAAAAAGCTCGGTGTCGTCGCCAACACGGGGAGAGCGGCCCCACAGGGCCTCGGCTTTTCGATTGAACCAGAGGATGCGGCCCCGGTCGTCGCAGGCGTACGCCGCCACCGGAAATGCTTCGATCAATCCGAATGGATATTGAAGCGGGGTGGACGGATCGATTGTGGTGAGGATATCCAGCTGATTCATTGCCTGGTCTCCGGCCTATCAGCAGATTGAGACAACCAGCGGAACTCGACAAGACGGCGTCTTAGGGCTGTTCAGCCCTTAACCACTCTTGCCTGTTCAGGTTCCCATCCGTTTGACGCTTAACGCCTATTTTGATGGCCGGCGCGGTGAATGCCCGGCGTCGTCCTTCATCGATTTCATTCTATACCAAGCCGACGCAGTTCGCCGTCCAAATCGCCGGATAGCCATAACCGGTACATGCGGAGGTCAGCCTGCAAGGACCAGAGCGGATTTTCAAACGTGGCCGGCTGGTTCTTTTCAAAGACGTAATGCCCAATCCATGCGCTTCCGTAAGACCCCGCCAGGGCCATCCCGAGGTATTTCTTCTTTCCCGATAGAAGCCAGGAGCCGATGCCCAGGAGAGCGACTGTGGTTCCCAAGGCGTGCATGGCACGAGTGTCCCGCCGCGAATGGGCGCTTAAGTAATAGGGCCAGAATTCTTCAAAGCTGGCGAACTCTTGACTTTGCTGGCGTGCTGGCGTTTTGCCCATTGAGCCGTCCCCAGCGTGACTTCGACCTGATAGCCAACGCGCGGATGGAGCAGCCGGTTGCCTTAAGGCCACGGCAATTGAGTTCTGTCGAACACTATTTGCGGATCCAACCGACCTCGTCGCGCGCGGCGTGCAAAACGAGAGGAGACACAGATCCTCACGCGTGCATTTTTTGAGGAAGGCATGGAACGAGGAACAATCGGGAACGAGCAAGGAGGATCACATGTCCGGACCATGGTTGGACTTGCCAGCTCGCTTCGCGATCGTATTCTCAGGAAACGCCGCGTTTACAGCTCTTTCAGATCCCTTGCCCCCTACACCAGCGCTGCCGGTCACGCCGTTTTCCGCGGTGAGAAAAATAAGCGGTCGCGCGCGGCTAGTGCGCTTTGGAATTCTGAGGGCTGTCGACCGGTGCTTGGCCGCTCGACAATGCTCCCGACAATAGCAGCGCATACCCGACGATCACAGCTGCTGCCACGCCGGCGGCGATCCAACCGGCTCGCCAGCGCCGTTTCTGAAAGTTTGAACCCGGAAGGCGCTCCGGTGTGTCGGAGTTCTGACCCGGAATGTGACCGGGTTCCAGAGGATCGGGTCTGTCCATATTCTGTCGCTTCTAATCAACCGAGCTTCCGAAAAGGTTTGGGCCGCGTAGACGACAGATCGGCGCGACTTTGACGGAGGTTAAGCAAAGGCCGAGCCCAAAGCTCGGCCTCTCCATCCTATTGACCTGACGAGTCCTTCTGGCCCTTGGATAGGCTGCTATCGCCAGGCTTCGCTGCCGGATGTGCCGTCGATCCGGAGTTGGCGTTTACGCCGGGCTCGCTCTGTTTCTGCTTCGCTGAGAGACTGCCCGCATCTGGTTTCGACGTCGGCGCCGCCGTCGTGCCTGGCTGCGAAGTGCCGGGATGCTCAGCTTCCGCCTTGCCGGTCACGTTCTGGTCTTCCGCCGCGAATGCAACGGATATCCCGAGCACTGAAGCCAGTGCCGCGATCATAATTGTTTTCATGTCTCGAACTCGCGTTGTTGTTCATGGTCAACGCTAACGCTGCGCAAACTTGGGCGTTCCGAACTTCTTTCGTTTGGAGGAAATGATCCGCCGGGGCCGTTGTTCCAAGTCGCAACCATCAGTGAGGAACAAAGATAAGCGTTCAGCGTTTGCCTGAGCCACTTGCAATCCACCACGAGGTTCAAGCGCATGCCCATTCTGTTGTGGCTCATCGGCGTCCCCATACCGATCATTATTCTTCTTTTTCTTCTTTCACATTGAGGTCTTCATGGCTCTTTCACCCATCGACGGTTCAGAAGCCGTCATTGACGGCGAAGATATCAAATACGTCGATTGGCCTGCGATCTTTGGGGCTGTGATCGTTTCGGCGGCGAGCACCATGCTCCTCGGAGCAGCCGGTGTGGCCTTGGGACTTTCAGCTGTCTCTCCGTGGAGCCACAACAATCCCTCGCCGACGTCAATGACAGTCGCT
>DASZZA010000854.1:0-5785 GCA_035545135.1 Lacipirellulaceae bacterium
GCGTAATAGCAATCGACGTAAGTCCAAGTGCTCCCTGATGGACTCGAACCATCAACCTACTGATTAAGAGTCAGTTGCTCTGCCAATTGAGCTAAGGGAGCGATGTGACGTTATTATTGTGCCGTAGCGTTGTGTGGCATACGTCATTTTGCGACAGTACGACCGAGACTCGCGTGACGCACATGAAAACGCCCACGAAGTATATCGAGTGACGGCATTAATGAAGGTAAGCGATCCTTGGCTGAGAGACAAGCGGCGGTGGTACGCCGATACTGGATGGTCCCATTAGGTCCACCAAGTCATCCTCAGAGCAACGGATGCGGCGGCGACCGGCACTGCAGTTGATCGGCTCGGCCGAGGGCAGCCAATCGAACAGCAAAAACCGATCGGTAAGCCCACTACCGTTCACGCGCTGCGCGAATTGTATTTGGAAGCGCCATCCGGTACTCGCACACCAAAGACCGTCAGTCGGTCCAACTTCACTATTAGCACGCTATGTTCAGTTGGCGGCGTCAAATCTGCCGCGTAAACCCCGCCGCTCGCGCGGTGACACTTGGTTTGCTTTGGGGAAATCTGTTAACTTTCGGCGGGGGGGACGTCGCGGCCGAAAATCATGTTCAGCACTTGTTCTCGGTGGCGGTAATAGAGAATTGCCACGGCGGCAATGACAATGAGAACCACGACGATTGTGGCTCGAATCTCGGCATGCTTAACCCACCCAGCCACTTGCTCGCCGAACCAGTAGGAGAGTCCAAAGACCGTTCCGACTACCAGCGACGCACTGAGCAGGTCGTAGAGCAGGAATCTGCGATAAGGCAGGCGTACGACGCCCGTCATGACGTAGACCGGGGCTCGTATCCCAACGAGGAATCGTGCGACCAGCATCACCTTCAGCGCGTGGGCCTCGACCGCCTTCTGAAATTGCTTTTCGTTTTCGGCGGCGAAAAGTTTGGCAAAACGGGGATGCGACGTGAAGATGCCGTGGCCCCAGCGGTAGCCGATCGCGTACATGAAGCTGTCGCCAACGATGGCACCGGCCAGGCAGGCGGCGAGCGCGTAAGGCCAATAAAGCTGATGCTGGGAGCTAAGTACGCCGGCAACCACGATGGCAGCTTCTTCGGGAATCGGCATGCCGCATCCCGTGGCGGCGATGAAAAGAAAGATCGCCAAGTAATTTGCAGGATGTAGAAGCCAATTGAGCATCGTTGGCGGGTCAATTGTCGATTTGAGTTAGCAGCTTCTGGGTAGTTGCAACCGCTTATCGTCGAGACCGAATGCAATGAGCCGAATATCGCCTTCGCGTTCGCCGGGCGCCACGAGTAGGGCCGCTATCTCGGGCCGGGCGATGCAAAACTCGCTGACGCGTTCGGGCCCCATCACGTAAAAGGCCGTGGAGAGACCCTCGGCCTCGGCAGCGATTGGAGCCATCACAGTGGCGGAGTATAGCCCTTTTGCCGGATAACCGCTGCGCGGATCGAGTATGTGCCCGTAGCGGCGGCCGCGACGGATAAAGAATTGCGTGCCGGCGCCGGATGTGGAGAGCGCTTCGTTATGCAGTATTAGCTCGGCCAGTCGTTCGGCGGGACGCAGCGGATGGCGAATGCCGACGCGCCAGCCAGCGGCTGTCGAAGCGGGCTGGGTGCCGCGGGCCAGGATGCTGCTTTTTCCGCCGTGCAGCAAGTAATCGTCGATTTCGTACTCGGCCAGGCGCTCGGCCATGCGATCGAGGGCGTAGCCCTTGCCCATGCTGTTGAAATTGACGGAAAGGCCGGGTTGCGCGAATGCGATCGTCTTTTCAGTTTCGTCGAGTATGACATGCTGCATACCGACGCGCCGGAGTGCGTCCGCTATTTGGTCGTCGCTTGGGATTCGTCCTTCGCGGCGCGAGAAACCCCAGACATCGGAGAGTGGTCCGCTCGTAATATCGAGCGCTCCATTTGTTTCTCGGTGCAGCCGCCGCGCTTGTTGAAGGAGCGCGAACAGTCGTTCCTCGATTTTTACTGGTTCACGAGCCGCGCGAAGATTGATGCGGATCACTTCACTGTCGTCGCGGTAGACGGTCAGTTGCGATTCGATCGACTCGACGAGGTCGAGGGCTTCGAATACGTGTTCCATCGAGTTGTCGTTACGATTGGCTGCGAGCTGCACCTCGAACTCGCACGCCATCGCACGGCGATGAACGCTTACGATAAAGGAGCTTCGATCGTCGGCCGGGCTGGGAAAGTCGCTGGGCAACGCGACGACACCGGCCAGCTCGCGGACAGCGGATGCTCCTTGCAGAAAACTACGACGTGTAGGGCGATCGGTTGACATGCGACTACATTGTACTTTCGCGCCGCGAGACACGCATCTGCCAATGCTATCGCCGGACGGCGTTGGGCCTTCTATACTTCGTTACGAATGATTACTGCCAAAAAAGGTGACAGGAAGCCTATATGCTTATGCAGCGAAGGCACTACCATCGAGGAGAGAGTAGGTTCCTGGCACCTTTTTGGGGCAACGTCGTGCTACCAGAGAATTCGGAACCATGGCGAACGAGCTGATTATTAGCGTTTCGGGACTGCGAGGCGTTGTCGGCGACACATTGACGCCGGAGGTCGCGTTTCGGTACGCGGCCGCTTTTGCCGGGTCATTGCCCGCGGGACCGATGGTTGTTTCCCGGGATGGCCGCGCCAATGGCGCCGAGCTGCTGGCCCCGGTGGTAGCTGGGCTTTCGCAAAACGCTGCTCGGCGCGTTTTGGACGCTGGAATTGCCGCGACGCCGACGACTGGCGTATTGGTCCGGCACCATCATTGCGCCGGCGGCATTCAGATTTCGGCCAGTCATAATCCGGCGCAGTACAACGGTCTCAAATTGTTTTCGGCGGAAGGGCGGGTGGTGCCGGCAAACGTCGGCGAGGTTGTGCTGGCGCGGTATCGGACGTTGGATGATGGCTGTTCGATGTTCGACCGGGCGCGTGCGACCGACATTGTCGAGAATCTGGCGGACACGACGGCACATCACCTTAAGCTGATCGAGCAAATTGTTGACGTGGAACGCATTCGTGCGAGGCGGTTTCGCGTGTTGTTGGACTCCAATCATGGTTCGGGCAGCGTATTGGGAACTCCGCTGCTGAAACGACTCGGCTGCGACCTGGTGCTACTAGGTGGAAATCCGGACGGGCAATTCGCACACGAACCCGAGCCTACGGCGGAGAATCTGGCCGACGTGCTCGCAAATGTGACCGAGGCGAGGGCCGATGTCGGCTTCTGCCAGGATCCGGATGCGGACCGGCTAGCCATTGTCGACGAACGCGGCCGTTATCTGGGCGAGGAATACACGCTCGCAATGTGTGTCGATCATGTGCTGCGCGGTTCGCCGGGGCCGGTCGTCACCAATTGTTCGACCAGCCGAATGGCGGAGGAACTTGCGAAGAAGTACGGGGTACCGTTTTACCGCTCCGCGGTTGGTGAAGCGAACGTGGTGGATCAAATGCTGCGACAGTCGGCCGTCATCGGCGGCGAGGGGAACGGCGGCACGATCGATCCGCGAGTCGGGCTGGTGCGCGACAGTTTTGCGGGAATGGCGTTGGTGCTTGCCGCAATGGCGGAGCGCGGTTTGCCGGTGAGCGTGCTGGCGGATGAATTGCCGCGGTATGCAATTCACAAGTCGAAGATTGGGCTTAGCCGCGATGCGGTTCCAGCGGCATTGGATGGGCTGAAGCGTCGGTTTCCCGAGGCCAAAAGCGATCGGCTCGACGGTCTGCGGCTCGATTGGCAGAGCGACGACGGCGGTAGTAAATGGTTGCTGGTGCGTGCGAGCAATACGGAGCCGATCGTGCGAATCGTCGCGGAAGCGCCAACAGCGGGCGAAGCGCGGCGGCTGTGCAATGAGGCGGCCGCCGCCATGCAGTCGACGCGGTGCTTGGCAGGCTAGATCGTTGCTCCGGACTTTTCAGCGGCAGCACGCAGGGCGACCAGGTAGGGCACGGGCTCCGTGCCGAGGGCGTTGAGGACGGTGCCACCCGCGGTGAAGACATGGGTGGCCCAGTTTGCTTCGCCGTACTTTTCGAGAGCTGCGCCGCCTTCGCCGCCGCCGACGTAGACCTCGACGCCGTTTTCGGTCATTCGCTTCAGTTGGGGAATGAAACGCCGTGTGCCGCCTTCGAAGCGCGGGTCTTCGAACATGCCAAAGACGCCGTTGTAGAAGGCGACGGCGCCATTGAGTTTCAAGAACTCGCCAATCTCATGTTCAAATAACTCGCTGGTCCTAGGGCCAACGTCGAACTGTTCATCGCCGGGTTTAAGCTCACTGACGACGCTGCTGTCTTGGATCACGAAGTCGATCGGTAGCACAAACTTGATGCCTTTTTCGCGGCCTTCCTTGATCATCTTCCGGGCCTGCTCGACTCGTGCGGGGGATACGTAGAACGGCTGATCGTGTTGGGAGGGGTCTTCGGCGAGGCCGAGGCAGACATTCGTGCCGTCGAGTTGAGAGGCCGCTTTGCGAAGTGCGGCGGACAGGGCGCCGGCCGCGAACACGCGCGTAATTTTGCCGCGGTGGATCATTGCTTCCAGATCGTCGAGCTTGTCGGCCTTCAGGCCGCTGAAGATAACGAGCTGCGCATCCAGGCATCGCATTACCGGGCCGGTGAATTCGGCGTCAGCGTATTCGCCCAGCGCTACTCGGTTCATGGCCGCCAAGACGGCAACGGTGCAGGCATCGAGGCTACCGGCGGAAAAGGCTTCGAAGACGTACGCGGAACTAAGTTTTTCCGCGAACTCGTTGGCCAACTTGGCGAGTTTCGGTGCGAGGTCGGGCAGGTCGTCGGATTTTGCCTTCCAGAGGACGCGCTCGATTTCGTATTTGCGCGTGTTTTCGAGCATGATCACATCGCCGGGTTTCGCGGCGCCAAGCTGCTGCGTCACGGCTGGAAGGATGGACATCGAGGATTCGTCCAACCAATCGCTGATGAGCGGCACCTCGCAGCCGAGAATCTCGCCGAGGCGCCGAGCGACTTTGGCCAGCGAGCCTTCCGGTTTGCGGCCGATGTGACCAAAGATAACCTGCTTCCAATTGTGGGCGACGCCGAAACGCAAAGTGTCCACCATCGAGCGAAGGCGTATATCGCCGTCGCCTACCTGCGGGCCAGGTTTGGCGTCTAGGTCGCCGCGTACGAGGACCGTCGATCCTGATGGCAAGTCCTTCAACGACGAGACGCCGGGGATGGCGCGGATGTAGTCGGCGAGTGTTAAGTCGGGGGCGGCTGCGCGGCCGGCGAGCAGAGTTCGGCACCAAGCTTGCATTTCCTTATCCGAGACGGCCATGTGTTGTCCTCCGCGGGCAGCTTCCAGATACTAATGGTTGGATGTTAGGTGTTCGATATTCGATGTTCGACATTTGGCACCGAATATCCAACATCCAATATCTGGTACACAATCAGCATCCAGCATTGAGAGCCCCTTGGTCAAGCCGCTACATCCAATTGGCGAGATTGCAGCCCGCGTTTCCGCAGTGAACGACGGTGGCGTACGCTTGACGCGCAGCGCCATGGATCGGAACGGTTCGACGACTCATGATAATCGCGAAGATGTAAGTGCGCGATTGGACGCGATGGCTGCTACCGTCGCCGCGCTGGCCGAACCGATCGAGTTTCCGCCGCTGGCGGCCGGGATCGTGCCCGGAGACCGTGTCGCGATTGCAGTCGATGGTGCGATCCCGTGCGTTGGGGAGATTGTTCTGGGAGCGAAAAAGTCGCTGGAAGCTGCGGGGGTCGAGCCAGAGTCGATTTCGGTAGTTGCAAGT
>DASZZA010000855.1:0-3096 GCA_035545135.1 Lacipirellulaceae bacterium
GGGGGTCGTAAGCGAAGCTACCTGGCGACCGGCGTTGTCGCGAATGATAACGTGCGAATTGGTGGGGTAACTATCAACGGCGACATCCGCATAGCGGCCGCTGACGACCGACGCACAGCCACTTATCAGTGAGCCGGCAGCAATACCGACGACGAGCGAAGTGATCGCGGACGTTTTCATGTTGTTTGATGAGTGAACGGTAAAAGGAGGATGTTTTGCAAAAAACCTTCGTTGCGATCGCGGGAACGATAGCATAAAGCGGACGGCGAGCCAGATTGGCTGACGCCGCACCAAGATTAATCGGCAGAAGAATCGTGCTGCCGCCAATTCGGTTTCAGTGTGCGGCGGGCCACGTTTTAGCCGAGAAAACGCACAATTACGGCGTCGGCCAGCATCGTTCTGTCTTGTGACAGCATGGCCCGTTTGATAGATTGACGGTTTCCGGCGTGATAGAATGTCAGCAGCTTGCGTTTGAAATCGATCCCGCGGGGTGTAGCTCAGCCTGGATAGAGCGCTTGGTTCGGGACCAAGAGGTCGCAAGTTCAAATCTTGTCACCCCGACTTATCGCAATTACAAATCCCGCCAGCCGTTGCGAGTGCGACTGTTGGCGGGATTTGAAGTTTTCTGGCGCAATATATGGGACGGAGGTTGTGGCGACGGCCGTCGTTTCCAATTCGATGTCGGCGGCGTTCGACGAGTGGCCGCCGGCGATGAGAAGGCAACGCAGTAGCGCAGTCGCTCGCTTTCTGGTGGAGAAAAACTTGGAGCGAAACCACCGCGGGGGTTGGACAATGCCGGCTGCCGAGTGCTGGTCCGCCATGCCGTAGGTGGTGGCAGGCTTGTGTTCAAAGCCGGCAAAGTAGATTTTGATGAAGTCGTCTTTGCCGTTAATAGTTATCGACAACCGCGCGGCCAATGTGACTAATCCGTGGCACTTCCTCGCTCACGCGTCGGGTTGATATCGCCAAGCTGGTCCTTTAGGAACCTTCGTATACGATCAACGCGAGCGAAGGATTTTCACGAAAAGAACGGATCGATGAAGAAGCTACTGTTGTTCTGCCTGGCAACGAGCTTTTTGGCAGCTACTGCTTCTGCGAGAGAATGGTTCGTGCGGCACGCAGATGCGGGCGCCTCCGAAAGCGGTGACGGTTCGGCCGATCACCCGCTCCGAACCATCAATGCGGCCGCACAATTAGCGCAGCCGGGAGATGTCGTCACCGTTGGCGCCGGCACGTATCACGAATGGGTCTCGCCTGCGCGCGGGGGAACGGAAAAAGCGCCGATCGTGTATCGCTCGGTACCGGAGCATGCGGCAATCGTTCGCGGGACTGACGTACTCGAGGCACAGTGGCAGGCGGTTCCCGATGCGCCCGGCGTCTTCACCGCACCGCTGCCGCAGAAGTCGTTTATTTTTGGTAACCCGTTCATTCGACCGCCAGGGTCGGCGAAGAACAAGCCCGAATGGGTAAGCAGATGCGACGCGCTGGTCTTCGTCGATGACCGGCCATTGGACCAGGTGACCGGTCGGGAGCGACTCATCGAGACGCCGGGCAGTTGGCTGTCGAGCCATGATGGTGGGCGGTTGCTCGTTCATCTGCGGGGAAATACAGTTCCGGCGCCAGGCGCCATAGAGATCACGACCCGCGATCGCATTTTCGCTCCTCACCGCCGCGGGTTGGGTTACATCCGGGTCGAGGGATTCGTCTTCGAGCGTTGCGCGACCCGGCCTGACTGGCCTCAATTGGGCGCTCTCAGCACTCGAACCGGGCACCATTGGACGATCCGCAACAACATTGTGCGCGACACGACGGGGAAAGGGATCGACTGCGGCAGCGAAACATGGAGCCCCGAGTTGCTGATCGACACGGAACCGCAGGACAAGCGCGTCCTCATCGGCGGTCATCATCTCGTGGAAGGAAATCTCGTAACGAACAACGCCCAATGCGGCATCGCCGCATGGAATACCGAGTCTGTTAGCATCGTTGGCAATATCGTTCGCGAGAACTGTGCACGCGGCGCTGAGAAGCCGATTCATTTTTTGGCCGACGCTGAGGCGGCAGGCATCAAAGTCCACGCGTTCCGCCATGGTCTGATTGAGGGCAATCTCGTGATCGGCAATTTGTCTTTCGGTATCTGGCTGGACAACGGTTGGGAGAATGCTCGCGTCACGCGAAACGTCAGCGTCGGCAACCGCGGCGCCGGCATTTTCGTCGAACTGGGCTTTGGGCCGATACTGGTTGATCACAACCTGTCGGCGGCCAATACGCGGCTCTGGCCTCCATATTTGGGAGACGGCATCTATACCCACGATGCGTCCAATCTCACGATCGTTCACAACACGCTGCTGGACAATGCTCACTATGGATTGCAAGAGCTCGTGGTGTCGGAGCGCTCGTATGCGAACCGGCGTCTGGCGGAAGCTTCGAATGAAATGATTAGCGGAAACCTGTTCGTCGGCAATAAGGACGCCGCCATTTCGTTACCGCTCGATACATCGCGCTCGCGCTACAACCATTCGGATTACAATGCTATCGAGTCTGGTGCGAGCTTCGTCATTAACAACAACGAAAGTCGCATCCCCACGCCGGTGATTCTGAAATCCTGTCGCGAGCAATTGGAGGCGGCGCACGTTCCAAGTGACCAGCGGCCGGATACGTTGGACCCCAAGCGATTGCCGATGTTGTCGCTGCCGGCGTGGCGGGTGGTGATGCAGATGGATCAGAATTCCACGATATTGCCGGCCAATCTCCACATCCACTTCGATAAAGATCAGAAACAATTTCAGATCGATCTGCCGACGTCCAACGCCATCCCAACGGTGCCCGCAGGTCCAGGCGACGATTTCGATCTGCTTGGCCAGCATGTCAAACATGGCGGTGCCCGTGTCGGTGCCATTTCGGGTCTGCACAAGGGAAAACAGGTGATCCGTGTATGGCCACTTGTTTCGGTCGACCGCCCCGAGGTCACGGCTCCTTAGCGGGCAACGACTGCGCGTTGACGCAGCACATATTCCTTCTGGCAGGACGGGCGTCCCGCCGAGCGGGGAGCTCGATTGTAGGAGCTGGCATTCACACAAGGCGGTGCCGCATTCTCGC
>DASZZA010000856.1:0-6911 GCA_035545135.1 Lacipirellulaceae bacterium
AGCGAGCAACTGATTAGCGGTATTGCGGATCTCGACGCGATATTCCTGATTGGGGTCCGCAAACGACGTTGCGTGGTTGCGAATCTGATCAACCCAATGAAGCGTCGTTGGCCCGTCGACGGGTACGGCCACATCCTGATAGATGGTGTGCGTGCCGGGACCGGTCTGCGTAGTAATCGAAGCGTATGAGCCGTCATAAGGTGGTAGCGGCCCGTCGGGACCGCCTGGGTCGAAGATGCCGTCGTTGACGACAAATGTGCCCGAGCCTGAATTCTCTAGTGTCCAGCCGGAAAAATCGCCCGTCTCAAACCCGCCATTGATCACGAGACCGCTCGTATCGACGGCTCCGCCAGGCGACGTCTGCTGCCAGCCGGGCTGCAGCACCTCGGCCACACTGTGATCGCCGGCCGGTATATCTGTCAACGCATAACTTCCGTCCGGACCGGTCGTGGTACTAATCTCACCGTCGTCCAATCGCCCGTTATGGTTGGCGTCTAAAAAAATCGTCCAGTCGGCAAGTCCGGGCTCGTCTGGCTGCTCCCACAATCCGTTCCCGTTCAAGTCGTTCCACTTTGCGCCGTGGATTTCACTGGAGGGCAATTCGAAGGCGCCGATGTCGACACGGCCGGCCGCAACTCGGACAAAGGGCGTCCCGCGCTGGTCGAATTCGGGAACTCCGTCTGAGCCGGCGACCGCCGCCGGGTCACCGGCGTCAATTGCAGCGCTTCCTAATAGCAGCGCGTACGTGGGCAGGGGCCCACCATTATCCGTCAGCGGGCCAAGCATTGGATCAATTGGACCGCTACCGGAGCCACCGATCAGGTTGCCGTTCGCATCGGGTGCCCCGATCGGCGCTTCGGCCAGGCCGCTGCCCGAATTGTCGCCAATGAAATTAAAACGAGCTTGGACTACGGCACCCAACAGACCGGTCAAATCCGGGCCAATCGCCGAGTGGTTGGCGGCTAGGATTGTGTTCTCGAGCGCTAAGGTGCCTTGGGCGATGAACATACCTCCGCCCCGTGCGCTGGCTTCATTCGCCGTGATTGTCGAGTGGCGAATCGCCAGTGATCCTGCCTCGGGCAACGACATGTAAACCCCGCCACCCTCGTCGCCAGCTACGTTTCCGCTGATGGTGCTATTGATAATCGACAGGCTGCCACCGCGGGTCCAAATCCCACCGCCATCGGCGCCCGCGGAGTTACCATCGACGGTGCTCCCATTGAGGGTCAGATTCTCGAAATTGAGAATCGCTCCACCGGAGGTCGCGGAGTCGCCGCCTGTGAGGGCAAGGCCGTTGATCGTGACATTGAGCAATCTGTCGTTGTGGCCGTCGTTAATGTTGAATATTCGGCTGCCGTCGCCGCGGTCAGGTGTCGCGTCATTGCCGCTGGCGTCGATTGTCAGGCTTGCGCCCAAGGCATTGATGGTGAGGTCGTCGCTGATCTTCAATTCGCCTTGGGTGAGAAGGATCGTTCCCGGTCCGCCGCTCGTAAGTGATGGAGCGAACTCTACCGTATCCGCACCGCTAACCAGGTTCGTGGCGAAGAGCGCTTCCCGCAACGAGGTCACACCGTCGTTGAGGTCGACCGTGTCGGCGAGCGTGTCGACCGTCACGACAGCCAACATTCGCCGGTCTTCGAGCGGTTCTACCCGCAAAGGGCGTTGGCTCGATTTTAGAGTGCGATTTCGACTTCCACTGCGGCGACGAGCACGAGGCCGCGACGCTACAAAACAAGACCGAAATTGACGCGACATTTTTTATTCCTCAGGACAAAACCTCCACGACCCTTTTGCCTATCCGCCTGCGAACCCGCTGACAGCTGGCGGCGTCCAAAAACCGCTGGGATTGCGGCATTTTGCCCAATACACGATACGCCCGACACGACCGACAACAGCCGGTACCGCAATCACGCCAAATCGAAAAGCAGCCGCAAGCTTGGGAAAAGTCGGACCTGATTAAGCATTGAATTAGCCCCCCATGGCTTGCGGCCAATGGTGCTGGCCGTGCAGTCTAGCCACCCATTCTGGTAGTAGCAAGCTATTTGTTGAAAAAACTTTCATTTGGGTTGATGTGCTGTCCGGGCCTTGTTTCGAGCGGCGACCCACAGCTCGCATAGCACGAAAAAAAATGTCTGAACCATTTCCACGCACCAGTTTTGCGTAAACGAGCGGAACCCTCGGTCCGATGCATCGCTGGCTGCAGATGGCAATGCGTCGTATAGGTGGTGTGTGTGATTGTTTTTTCATTAGGCCGGAGTCCGGAAACAGTTACAAACCGTCTGGATTTGGGCCTGCGCGCGAATGACGCTGGCGGACGACTGGCAACCGACGACAAGTGTCCTGGGTTTCGATTCCCGCGAGCGCGGGGATGAGGCCGCCTGTGCGGGAGCGACGAAGATCCAGCTGACCCACTTCTTTCGCACAATTTGCCATTGCTATCGAGAGCCAGTTCGGTAGACTTAGGAGTTTAAGCAGCGAATATTGTTACAGGTATAAGTAGGTCTGATGCCACGAGGCCCTGGAAAGTAGCGGGTTTTGTGGTGCTACCGTACAAGGTTGCAGGAGTTGGTGTAAGCTTTGGCGAAATGGCCGATTGCGGTCCCGGTAAGAGCTGAGTTCTTGCGAATTCGGCGACAGCGTAGGGAAGCATCGGAGCGCAGCGCACCAGATGAGAGAACGCGGGAACCGCTATGACACTAACGAAAGAGCGGAAACAAGTACTGAAAGGTGAATTTGGACGCGGGACGAACGATTCGGGTTCCCCGGAGGTCCAAATCGCGCTGCTCACCAATCGCATCGCCCAGATGACCACGCATATGAAATTGCATCCCAAGGACTACGCCAGTCGGCGGGGGTTGTTGGGAATGGTCAGTCGCCGGCGCCGCTTGCTGGATTATGTGAAGCGGATCAATCCCGAGCAGTATCTCGAACTGTTGCGGCGTCTGGAGATCCGGAAGTAGGACGACGTAGAGCAGCAGTGGAGTAGAGGAGTAGTGGAGTAGCCTCAAACGCATTTCGGCTACTCCACGACTCCACTGCTCCACTACTCCACTAGTATTTCTGCATCCGCCGCTCTGGCGCAAATGCGCGTGCGTATTCTCGACGCAGTCATTGCCGCGCACGAATTCTTGCTGCGTTTTGAAATCAGGGCGCCGCTCGGAGTTTTAGTGATTTTGCTCATCGGCACACTGGAAAGGCCAGTGGCACACAGGCAAAACCAGTGGCACCCGAAGGGAAAACAAGTGAAGGAAGAGAATGTTACAACGAACACGAGTCGAACGGCAGATTGGTAAGGAGCTTTTTACAATCGAAACGGGAGCGCTGGCGAAGCAAGCTGCCGGTTGCTGCACGGTGCAGTATGGCGAAACGGTCACGCTGAGCGCCGTGGCGACAGGTCCGGCACGGCCGGGCATGGATTACTTTCCACTGACCTGCGATTACCGCGAGCGGCAGGCGGCGGCGGGCAAGTTCCCTGGCGGATTTCTGAAGCGCGAAGGTCGGCCGACCACGAAGGAAACGCTCACGGCCCGGCTGATCGATCGGCCGATTCGGCCGATGTTTGCGGACGGTTTCATGGACGAAGTGCAGATTCAGAACTTCGTCCTTTCCAGCGACCGGCAAATGGACGGCGACGTATTGGCGATGAATGGCGCGAGTGCGGCGCTGTGCGTTTCTCCGCTGCCGTTCAAAGGTCCGCTGGGGGCAGTACGACTAGGACTGGTCGACGGTCAATTCGTGCCGTTCCCGACGCACGATGAGCTTGAAGTCAGCGAGCTGGACCTCATTATCTCCGGCACGCGCGACGCGGTGCTGATGATCGAAGGGTTTGCCCGCGAGCTACGCGAGGACCGGATGTTGGAGGCGATCAGCGAAGCGCATCGCTACGTACGAGAGCTTTGCGATTTGCAGCAGGAACTCGTTGACAAGATCGGCGTGCGGAAGATGGAGTTCACGCCGCCGTCGGACGATGGTTTGCACGAGCGGCTGCGTAACGCTTACTACCATCGTTTGAAGGAAGCAAAGCGGACCGAAGGCAAGCAGGCACGGGCCGATGCCGTGGCTGCAATCAAGCAAGCCGCGCTCCTGGAAATCATCCCTACTCCGTCGGCAGCGGCCTCGGGGCAAACGGACGTATCGGCAGCCGGTTCGACGCCGGCGTTGGAGGCCTTTCAGACGGCGTGGCACAACCTTGAGCAGCGCGTGGTTCGCGACCTGATATTGAGCGGCACACGGCCAGATGGCCGCGACACAAAAACGCTGCGGCCGATCACGTGCGAAGTGGATTTGTTGCCGCGCGTGCACGGCTCGGCACTTTTCCAACGCGGCGAAACGCAATCGCTGGTGACGGTGACACTGGGCACCGGGCGCGACGAACAGCGGGTCGACGGACTGTTCGAAGAGTATTCGAAGCGGTTCATGCTCGACTACAACTTTCCGTCGTTTTCGGTGGGCGAAGTGCGGCCGATCCGCGGACCAGGCCGGCGCGAAATTGGCCATGGAATGCTGGCCGAACGAAGCGTGAATCCGGTGCTGCCCGATCACGATGAGTTTCCCTATACGATCCGCGTGATCTCGGACATTTTGGAATCGAACGGTTCGAGTTCGATGGCGAGCGTGTGCGGCGCGACGTTGGGGCTGATGGCGGCCGGCGTACCGATCACCAATCCGGTGGCGGGCATTTCCACGGGCCTAGTGAAGGAGGGCGATCAGTGGGTGCTCTTGACCGATATCATCGGTGATGAAGACCACTATGGCGACATGGATTTCAAGATCGCCGGCACGCAGAACGGCATCACGGGCATTCAGCTCGATTTGAAGATTGCCGGGATAAGCGAAGAGATCGTAAAGGCGACGCTGGCCCAATCGCGCGAGGCGCGGATGGAAATTTTGCGGGCCATGTTATCGACGATTCCGCGTCCGCGGCCCAACACGTCGCCGACCGCCCCGCGGCTGGCCCGGACGACCATCGATCCAGAAAAGATCGGCCTCTTGATCGGCCCCGGCGGCAAGACGATTCGCGGCATCCAGGAAGACGAGGGTGTGACGATCGACGTCGAGGAGGACGGCACGGTTACGATCGCCGGTGCCGACGAAGCTTCGGTCAAACGGGCACTGAGTCGCGTCGAGGCGATGACGGCTTCAGTCCAGGTTGGCCGCATCTACGAAGGTACGGTGACGAGCGTCAAAGACTTCGGCGCGTTTGTCGAAATCCTGCCGGGCAAGGACGGGTTGTGTCACATCAGCGAGTTGGCTGAGGAGTATGTGTCCAGCGTGTCAGACATTTGCCGCGTGGGCGACTCGATGACCGTGAAGGTCATTGCGGTCGATGAGCAGGATCGCGTGAAGCTGAGCCGCAAGGCGGCGATGCGAGAGCTGGCAAGTGCAGAGACCGGCGGCAACGGCGCGCCGTGATTCAATAGGCAAGGAGACCGGGAGAGGCTAAGACAGGGATATCCAGGTGAAACATCGAATCTCCTTGTCTCCTTATCTCCCCTTCTCCCGTTCTAGTTTTCTTGTCTGACATGGTTCCTCGCCAAGCGAAAGCTGTGTCATCGACCGACGATTCGGCCGCTACGGTCCAGCGGTTGATGGATCAGTACGCCGAGATCGCGCGGCTGGCGGGCGGGCTTGCGCACGAGATCAAGAACCCGCTTTCGACCATTCGGCTCAACATGGATCTGCTGGCCGAGGATTTGGCGGATGTGGAGACTCCGGCAGGCCGGCGGGCGCTGAAACGCATCGACGTTGTCCGCCGCGAGTGTCAACGGCTGCAGTCGTTGCTCGACGACTTTCTCAGCTACGCGAAAGTTCGGCGGTTACGTCCGGAGTCTTCGGATCTGAACCATCAGATTGAGGACGTGCTGGACTTTTTCGCGCCGGAGGCGAAGGAGGCCGGTGTTGAGATCGTGCGGTATCTCGATCCGGAGTTACCGCGGGTGATGCTTGATCGGGAGGCGTTTCGGCAAGCGCTGTTGAACTTGATTATCAACGCGAAGCAGGCGATGCCGGAGGGGGGCCAGTTAGTTGTGCGCACGTCGGCCCAGGGCGGCACCGTCGAGATCAATCTCATCGATACCGGCTGCGGCATGGACGATGGCACGCTGTCGCGAATGTTCGAAGCCTTCTATTCGACAAAGCCCGGCGGGTCTGGTCTGGGCCTGCCAACGACCGAGAAAATCATCGCCGCGCACGGGGGACAAATCCGCGTGCAAAGCGAGGTCGGTCACGGCACGCAGATCACGATCGAATTGCCGGCGCCGGCGCGGTTGGGTGGGGAATGATTTCGATACCACAGTCAGTCAGCAAGGCATATCGGACAAACAGCCTACCATGCGGTTCAGCGCCGATCGCAGCGAGCCACGGAATTCCTTCACGTCGAATCCATCGGCGACGCACTCGAACGTTGAATCATGGAATGCAAACACAAAGTGCCGAAGGCCATGTAGGAAACGCTCTCGATCATGACGCGGATGCACCGAATTCATTCGTTCAAGCGTGCGAATCCATGACGAATTATGAACTTCGAAGACGGAATACGGGTGAAGCCCGCGAGCTGCAAGTGGATGACCGCTGAAGGCTTCATCGTTGGGAGGGCCGAAAAAATGCGCCGACGGCCGTTTGAAACGGACGCATGCCACAAGCATTCCTTCTGATTCAGGTGAAACCACCGCTACATAACTACCGTCCCACGCGGGATCTGGCTCCGAAATCAGGTACGCGAGCAAGAGTTGGCGCTCGTCGCATAGAAGTACCGGAAGCGGAGCACCGACATCCGGTCGCGGAGCGTCTCGCAATTCTACTACTCTGTCAAGCGAGTCGATTTCATACATTTGTTGTAGTTCTGTAGCGGGTGAAGATCTTCGGTATCGACGAGCGGCCTTTAATAGGCTACCGCGATTTGCCCTCGCCCC
>DASZZA010000857.1:0-3776 GCA_035545135.1 Lacipirellulaceae bacterium
GGCCAACTCCAGTCCCATCGTCTTTTTCCCCTCGATGCGATAGGGCTCTTTGAGCGTCGACACATCGAACCACCCCATTGCCTCGCGCCCTTCACCCACAATCCGGCCACAGTCGTTGATGAGCCCATTGACGAGCCACACATGTGCGCCTTGCGCCGCAATTTCGCGGACGTTTACCGCTGGCGTATCATCAGGACAAAAAACGAACGACTCCATTCCCGCGCGGCTCGAGTAGGCGGCAAGCGCCGCCCCCGCATTGCCGTTGGTCGGCATCGCCACTCGCCGCACGCCAAGCTCTTTGGCCATCGACACGGCCATGCACAGCCCGCGCGCTTTGAATGATCCCGTCGGCAGCCGCCCTTCGTCCTTGATAATGACCCGGCGCGCGCCCAACCGTCGCGCCAGTGCACCACACTCCACCAGCGGCGTTTGAATTTCGCCCAGGCTGACGATATTGTCCGCCAGCCGAATCGGCAGGAACTCCCGATATCGCCACATACCCTCCGGACGCGCCGCTATTTGCGCATTGCTCACCGATTGGGCGAGCCGCTCAAGGTCGTACCGCACCAGCAACGGCTTGCCCCCTTTCGAAAGATTATGAAGCCGCCCCGCCTCGTAACGATCGCCATTTTGCGAGCACTCCAGGTGCGTCACGAAGTAGTCCAATTCTGTCGCCACTTTGAAACCTTTCCCGCTAGTAGCGGAGATGCCGATCGAAGAACTGGGCGATCTCTCCCAACGCGTCCTGTGATTCGGGACCCGGAAAACTCATCAGATAATCCGCGTGCGACTGGCCTTCGTAAACGTGAAGCTCCGCGGTCGCGCCGGCAGTGCGCAGTTTCCGATGGGTCCGAATCGTCGAACTGAGAAGCAAATCCCGTGTGCCGGAAATAAGAATGGTAGGCGGGAAACCAGAAAGGTCACCATAAATGGGCGACAACATCGGGTCCTTCAGATCACCACTGGCGGCGTACAGCCTCAAGCACGCCTCCATGCGGCCTTCATAGCGGCCGAGTACATGGTCAACTTCCGCGTTCAGGTATGTGGAGTCGCCGGTTTTCGTCAGATCGGCGGCCGGAGTTCCAATGAAAGCCGCGCCGGGACGCGGCAAATCGAATTCCTCGAACCGGAGCAAAGTGGTCATGATAAGGCCGCCGCCCGCGCTCGTGCCGGCCATGGCGATCTTGGCAGCATCATGCTCGCCGACCACCGTCTTCCAAACCGCCAGCACGTCATCCGGTGCTGCCGGAAAAGGATGATCGGGCGGCCTGCGATAATCCACCGACAAGGCACATGCTTTAAAAGCGTCGGCAATGAGTGCCGCTTCACCGACGGCCGCATAACCACCATTGAAAACAAACGCGCCGCCGTGCACGTGGAAGATCAAGCGGCCTTCGTTTTTGGCTGCCACTTGGCGCGGCGTCACGCGAAAGCACGGCACACCGGCGATCGACGCCAGATCGACCGTAGCGCCGACCATCTCGACAGCAGCGCGCGTGATCTTCGTCGCCTCCGCGTCTTCTTCGCGCTGGAACTTCCGCCATCCTTCGATGGTATTGGGCATCGACGTGAGCGGCGGCACCGGTTGCGAAATCAGCGCTTGCAACCGGGGAGATGCATCGATCGGCAACGGCAATTCTTCGACCGACACGGCTACGTCCCTGCTGCCGATTATTTGATTAGCTCTTCGGTCGGATCGCTTACTTCGCCGAAGCGCTTGAGGATCAGCTCGGGCAGCTCCTTGTAGATCTCCAGCAGCGGCGCATTTACCTCCGCAGCGTGCTCCGCGACGTAACTATTACCTTCGCTGTCGCCATCGACCAATAGCGGGCCAAGCTCTTCCACCTCCAGCAGCCACATCGCCTCGCTGATTCCCAGCAGGTCCTTCCAATACACGTCGCGCACGCCCTTCACCGCTTTACCATACACAGCGCCGATGCCGTACGGCATCGTCGAAAGGCATACGGCGCCGTGTTTTTTGAACACGGTCTGGTACATCTGTTGTGACATGCCGCCTTTGTTCAGCACCGCCTTTACGCCGTGGCGCTCGAAGAGCCGGTCCATCCATTGGGCATACCGGAATCCGGCCGTCGCCTGGAGCGAGTTGACCATGTATTTGCCCGGGCTGACTTCCGTGCCGGCGGGCGACGATTGGGTCGTGACGTTGAACTGCCCCCGAATGTCGATCGGCGGCTCGTGGCCCTCATCGATCATGTATTTGAAAACGCCATCGCGAGCCGTAAAAATGCAGCCGCTCAAATAAACGACGTCGCCGGCACGAAGCTGGCGAACATCGTTATCTTTGAGCGGAATTGTGAGGTGCCATTCTTTGGTTTCGCGCTTCGCTGCCGGAGCTTTCGGCGCTGATTTTGCTTTGCCGTTGCCGTTGACGTGCAGTTTCATATCACGCGCCGCAATGGCCGCGAGTCCTTTCATTCCTTCGCCGCCTTTGGTGGAAGGCTGCGGTTCGTCCGTCTCGTAGGTAACGCCCTCACGGCGGTAGTAGGGCGTAAACCACTGGGGATCATCGCGGAACTCGACGCGCCCGTCGTTGTATATTCGGGCCGTGGCGCGCCGCACCGCATGGCATAGTTCGCTAATGCCGACCGGCAACCCGCCCGTGTGCGTGTACGCGATCTCGCAATGCACGTCGATCACCGGCGTATCGCTCTGGAACCCCATGATGCCGATCATCGTGCGATTGCCCAGCTCGAGCAGTTCCAGCTCCAGCTTCGCCACGAGCGGATCGGGGTGCCGATCGCCGACGATACGCAGGCACGAAGCTTCCTTGCCGAGCGTGACACATTGATCCTTCGTGCCGCCAATGCCGACGCCCATGATGACCGGCGGACAAGACAACCCGCGATGGCCGAACGACACCAGCGTATCGACGAAGAACCGCTTCAGCCCCGGAATACCATCGCCCGGAAACAGCATGCGGTAATCGCTGCCGAACAGGCCGCCCTTATGCACGGCAGTGAGATCGATCCAATCGCCTTGCGGTTCAAAGCGGTAGTCTACGTTCGGCGCCATGACGCCGACATTCGTGCCCGGATTACGTCGCGTAAGCGGGTGCACCCGATTGGAACGCAACGGCACATCCTTGGTCGCCCGAACCGTCGCCGCGCGTACTGCCCGTTCCAGCGCTGCAAAACCGCCTTCAAGCTGCACGTCGTTGCCGACCTTGGCATAAAACCGCGGTAGTCCCGTATCTCCGCACATCGAGCTCTGCCGGTCCACCGCAACGGCGGCGTTATCAATCACGGCCAACAATGCTCGCGTCGCATCGGGGTGGCTCTCGCGCTCCGCCGCCTTCACAAACGCCTGCTTGGCATCAATCGGCACGGCAATCGCCGCCCGACGGTTCAGTTCGTACGCTACGTCTTCGAGTTTTTTATATGGAATGCTCATGCAACGATTTTAATCGGGGAGGACGCAGGCGGTCTAGCGACTCCCCCCGACGAGGCCGGTCAAAACCGGAACGGTGCTTACCGGCTCGAACTGCGTCACGGAGCGGCGTCTCGGCGAAAGACACCAACGGTCGATGCGGTGGCGCAACCAGATCCCGGCACTGGCTAGAAGCAATTCAGTTTTATCTGTAGCCAGCCTCTGCGAGACCGCTCTAAACGTGAAATGTCCGGGGTCACACACTACATTAATTTGAAGGCGGCGCTAATTCAAAAATCCGAGGATTTTTCCGGAAGATACGTGACAAGTCTCCGCCCGCAGCGCATATTGTGGAATCAGGTCGTAACGGCGTTGTAGTCGTCCGTTTT
>DASZZA010000858.1:0-4438 GCA_035545135.1 Lacipirellulaceae bacterium
TTAGATGCGCTACTTGCCATGGCACAAATGCCGGGAGGCGTGCCCGTTGGAACTCTGGCCATCGGATCGCACGGAGCGAAGAATTCCGCGCTGTTGGCGATTCGCATCCTCGCAAATTCGCGCTCGGAACTGCGTGAAAAACTCCGGGCGTATCACGAGCGAATGGCCAAGCAGATCGAAAGTGAAACGCTGCCTTAGAGCCTATCCCAAATGCCGGGGACTGTCCCAATTTTTCCGGAGCCCACAGAGCAAAAATGCGACTGTTCCCTTCTTCTCCGCTTAGAACGTGTTTTAGAATTGCAGAATTTGGCATTGGAACCCTCTCCCTCCGGGAGAGGGCAAGTTGAGGGTTCGGCAATTTGCCCCTTTCCCCGACCCTCTCCCAGAGGGAGAGGGAGATTTTCAAAACACCTTTTTAGAGCCGTCTTCAAGTGTATATATTGCCGGGGTCTGTGACCCCCGGGACGTTTGGCGCTAAATCCGGCGTCGCAGAGGCCGCATACAGATAAAAGTAACCTGTTCTAAGGGCAGCAATGTAACGCTCTGTGGCCGCGCCGTCCTCAGTAGTTCGATGCCGTTTCACCGCACAGGCCGCCAAAACGCCTTTGGCGCGTCGCATAGGCCCGAATCGCATTATGCAGCGTCTGCTCGTCGAACTCGGGCCAGCACCTGTCGGTTACCCAAATCTCAGCATAACTGATCTGCCACAATAGGAAGTTGCTGATTCGCATCTCGCCGGCCGTGCGGATGAGCAGGTCTGGGTCCGGCGCCCCGGCCGTGTATAGGTGAGTGCCGACCGTCGTTTCGTCGACATCCTGGGGCAACAGTTCGCCGTTTTGAATGGAACGGCCGATTGCACGCACGGCATCCACGATTTCCGCTCGGCCGCCGTAGTTGATCGCCAGGTTGAGCCACAGACCACTGTTGGGTCGGCTCATTTCCACGGTTTTGTCCAACTCGCGGAGTACTTGTTCCGGAATTTCGTCACGGCGACCAAGCATGCGCACGCGTACGTTGTTTTGCATGATCGTGGTGCGCTCCTCGATCATGTACTGCTCGAGCAGGTGCATGAGGAAATTGATTTCGGATTGTGGTCGCTTCCAGTTCTCGCTCGAAAGGCAATAGAGCGTGAGCTGCTCGATTTTCAGTCGGGTGCACTCTTCTGTGGCGCGGCGCACCGACGCAACCCCACGCTCGTGTCCGGCCACGCGTGGCAGATTTTGCCGCTCGGCCCACCGACCGTTGCCGTCCATGATGATTGCAATGTGCCGGGGGCGGCGGTCGAACGGAACTTCAAGTGCCGACGATGCGACTTCTCCGGACATCGGTCATCACGTCTTGCTAATTAAGATCGTTTGCTCACGGTCGGGACCCACGGATACCATTCCAATCGGTTGGCCGATAAGCTCGCTAACGCGGCGGAGATAGGCTTGAGCATTAGCCGGCAGACTCTCCAACGATCGGCAATCGCAAATTTCCTCTTTCCAACCGGGCAGCGTTTCATACACAGGCTTGGCGCTTCGCAAATCATCGACATGGCTGGGAAACCGGGTCGTCGACTTGCCGTCGATCGTGTAGCCAGTACAAATCTTCAATTGATCCAGGCCGCTTAAAACGTCGAGTAGCATGACGGCGATCGAATCGACTCCGCTCAGTCGGCTCGTGTACCGCAAGGCGACGGCGTCGAGCCAGCCGCAGCGACGCGGACGCCGCGTCACCGTGCCATATTCATTGCCGCGATCGCGCAAGTACTGGCCCGTGTCATTGTCCTGTTCCGTGGGAAATGGTCCGCCGCCGACACGGGTCGAGTATGCCTTCACCACGCCGATGCAGCGGCTTATATATCGGCCGGGCACGCCCGAGCCACTTGCAATGCCGACGCCGGAGCTGTTACTGCTCGTGACGAATGGGTACGTGCCGTGGTCGACGTCGAGCAACGCCCCCTGGGCGCCTTCGAACAGCACGCGTCGACCGCTCTCCACGGCGGTAAGCAGCAATTCTGTCGTGTCGCACATGTAAGGTCGAAGCCGTTCGGCATATGCCGAGTATTCGGCAATGATTGCCGCGGCATCGAGTGGTTGAAACTCACCTGAAGGATAGAGAACCGCAAGCATCCGGTTCTTGGCGGCGACGATGTGTTCGACTTGAGCACGAAATGTGGCGCGGTACATATCGCCCAATCGAACCGCGTGGGAGCGCCCGACCTTATCGCGATAACACGGACCGATGCCGCGACCGGTTGTGCCTATGTTTTCACCATCGGAAGTGCTCTTATCGAGCGCGCGATCCTCGGCAAAATGCCAGGGAAAGATCACGTGCGCGCGGTCGCTGATTCGCAGATTTTCGGGATGGCCGGCACCTCGCGTGGTCAGCTCGTCGAGCTCTTCAATCACGCGCGCCGGATTCAATACCACTCCAGTGGCGATCACGCACGTTACGCCGGGCGTAAGGATGCCGCTGGGAAGCAGAGAAAGCTTATACGTTTGCTTGCCGACGACGACCGTGTGCCCAGCGTTCGCGCCACCCTGATAACGCACCACAACGTCGTGTTCGCGAGTCAGGATATCGACGATCTTACCTTTCGCTTCATCGCCCCATTGAAGGCCAATAACGCAGGTTCCGGGCATTGCAGAATTCGCCGAGTGGTTTAGCAGCTTTCGGGCGCGGTGCGCGGCCCAAACGCCCTATTGTACCCCGGCCAATCGAACGACGAAACCGCCGCTCGAACCATCTCTCGAAGACGGCCAACGGCAAGTCCGACCCAAAAGGATGTTATGAACCCAATCCGTAGCTGATTGAAATGCATTCGCTGCGCCAGCACATGGGTTCCTGACACCTTTTGGGTGGCGGGAGCAAATGAATTCAGCGGATATCCAACTCGAACGGCATGATGTACGCCACGGGCCGGTCGAATACCGCACGCAGACTCGCTGCCCGGCCGACGATTTTCATCATCTCTGGTGCTAGATAGCCGAACGTCGAGCCGAGCCGGGTTTCCTTTTCCGAGTCCAAGTCGCCGAACAGTTGCTCGAAGAAATTGGTTGGTTCGGGCAAGGCTTCGATCCGAACTGGAGTGTCGGCACTGAGTCCGGCAAGCTTCTTCGCCTCGATGATAGCATCGTGGAGCGTTCCGAGCTGGTCGACCAGGCCGTTATCCTTCGCCTGGCGTCCCGAATAAACGCGACCGCCTGCGAGCTTGCGAAGCTTTTCGACAGGCATGTGGCGGCCTTTGGCGGCCTTCTCGGTGAATTGACCGTACATGTCTTGCATCATTTGCGTGATGACTTCGCGTTGCGACTCGGTGAATTTGCCCGTAGACGAAAACAGCCCGCTGTTTTTGCCGCGCTCGATCGTTTCCGTCGTGATGCCAATTTTGTCGAACAGGCCCCTCAATGCCAACTTGCCACCGACAACCCCAATCGAGCCGGTAATCGTACTGGGCGTCGCGATGATTTTCTTTGCACCCATGGAGATGTAATAACCGCCGCTAGCCGCCACGTCGCCCATGCTGGCGACGAACGGCTTTTTCAGGATTTGGGTCTCGTGCCAAATGAGATCGCTGGCCAGTGCCGAACCGCCCGGGCTATCAACCCGCAATACGATCGCCGCGACTTGTTTGTCTTTATCGGCTTTGCGCAGCGCCTCGATAATCGTGGTGGAACCCATCGACTGGCTACCCATAAAGTCGCTCTTGCTTTTGCCCGTCGTGATGGGACCTACCGCATATACGACGGCAATCTTCTTGCCTCGACGATCGATGGACGATGATTCGCCACCCATCATTGCTTGGATGAGTTTGAAGAAGCCCATCGGGCCGGAGAAATCGGTATCTACGTCCTTTTTGCCGTAGTTTTTCACATAAACGAGCGGTTCAGCGTTGTAGTTCTTTGATAATTCGGCCCGCAACGCATCCGGGTACTCCACGCGATCGATCAGCCCCAGCTGCTTGGCACGCCTCGCGGTGATCAGGCCGGTGTCAATTACCTCCTTGGCCTGAGCAATTGTAAGCGGACGCTCTTTGACGATCGTCGTCACCATGTCGTCGTACAGGTCGTCGATCAACGACGTCATGTTCTCGCGCACCGGCTTGCTGAAACTTTCGCGCGTAAGCGGTTCTGCCGCGCCTTTGTACGCGCCGATGTGGATGAAGTCGGCTTCAATTCCCAGCTTCGACAGCAAGCCTTTGTAGAACATGGCCTCGGCATGGACGCCCGGCAGCATGAGGACGCCCGTTTCTGGCATCACAATTTCGTCGCACGCGCACGCGACCAAATAATCGGCCGGCTCGGCTGAATCCAATACAGCATACGCCTTCTTGCCAGAAGCTCGGAACCGGCTGATCGCTCCGCGCAGCTCGGCAACCTTCCCGCGACCAATCTCTGGATTCTGGATGTCGAGAATGATCCCGGAAATCGACTTATCCTTGGCCGCCCTTTCC
>DASZZA010000859.1:0-1912 GCA_035545135.1 Lacipirellulaceae bacterium
GCGGCTCCGGCTCGAAAGATTTGCTTTTCGTCAGCGCGCCCCGCGGACGGGACAAGTAGGGCGAGCGAGACCCCGCCCGCCAGCAACCACACCAACGTTCGATTCATTGCTTAACTCCGCGTGACATTCGGCATTCGGGTAGTGGTGCAGGCACTCCGCCTGCATTCAGGCGGCCAAGACGGCCGCACGAAAATCGGACCTCAACACGCTTTGACCGGCAGGCGGTACCGCGATATGATAACGGATTCTTGCCCTGACGATGAGGGGCGGACAGCGGCTTCAAGGGTCCGAGAACACCCGCAGTTGTCGCCCGTAATTGTTTAGACCAACGCATCTTATTTGAACATGCCCGAATTCAATCGTAACCGCCCGCCGAGCAAAAAGCGCTCGAAGGTCACCACCCGGCAGAAGAAAAAAGATCCCATTTTCGTCGACGGCGCTCGGCCACGTCCGATGTACGTCGATTACAAGGACCTTGAGCTCCTGACCAAGCTCACCAGCCGCCAGGGGAAGCTTATCGGCCGCCGCAAGAGCGGTTGCACCGCGGCCAGCCAGCACGCTGTCGCCAAGGCGATCAAGCGTGCACGTTTCATGGCGCTCTTGCCCTACGTCGCCGACTGAGCGGGGCGGACGACTGGCGACAGCGAGCCTGTAGCAGATCGAACCGGTAGCGGATCGTTGCGAATGGGGCTTGTCCGGGGCTCTTCCGCGGCACCGTGCCAGGCGGGCACGGAGAATCCGATGCAACAAAAGAGAACTCCCGCTGAGCAGCGCAAACAACTCGTTCGAACGATGAACGAGCTTGGGGACATCATCCTGAGGGTGGACGAGCTCGCCAAAGAACACGCCGACAACAGCTCGGCGGCGAAGGGGTTTCGTCAGATCATTGTGGCTGTCGAAGGGGCCCGGTTGGCGCTACAAACGCAGTATAACGAGCTTCTTGCCAATGCCGGCCGCTGAATGCCCTGTGAGCCGGGTTCCCTTCTGACGGCCGCCGTCCTGACCCCTCCGGGACGCGGCGCGGTTGCAACCGTATTGGTGAGCGGGGCGACCGCCATCGCGACCGTTGGACAACTTTTCTCTCCGGCGACGGGCGACGATTTCGCCAAGGCGCCAATCGGGCGCATTTTTTTTGGTCGTTGGGAGGCCGGCGAAGAGCTCGTGGTTTGTCGCCGCGGCGAGGACGAAATCGAAGTGCACTGCCACGGCGGCCAAGCGGCCGTCGAAGCCGTGCTGGCGTCGCTTGCCGGTTTGGGCTGTCAGATTTTAGGGTGGACCGCCGCCGCTCGCCGGCAGGTCGACCCGATCGCGGCCGAGGCCATGGACTCGCTGGCGCGTGCCACGACGTTGCGCTCGGCGGCGATTCTGCTGGACCAATACCAGGGCGCACTGCGACAGGAACTCGACCAGTGTGCCTCGCTGCTCGACTCGTCAGATGAAGAGTCGTGGCGCGCCGCGGAGCAGAGACTGCACGATCTAGTCCGGCGCAGCCGCTTGGGACGGCATTTGGTTGAGCCGTTCCAAGTTGTGATCGCAGGCAAGCCGAACGTGGGGAAGAGCAGCCTGATCAATGGGCTCGTCGGCTACCAGCGCTCGATCGTCTCGCCTCAGTCGGGCACGACGCGCGACGTGGTGAGCGCAAGGACGGCATTCGCCGGCTGGCCCGTGGAGCTTTCCGACACCGCCGGTTTGCGCTACGGCGCCGACTCGTTGGAAACGGCGGGCATCGACATGGCCGTTAGGCGGTTTGGAGCGGCAGATTTGCGCGTTGCCGTTTTTGACGCCAGTCAGCCGTGGGACGAAGACGATGAAGCGTTCGCAGTGCGATGGCCTGATGCGATCATCGTTTACAACAAGATTGATGTCGCACGACCTACGGCTCGTCGTCAAGGAATTGAGACCAGTGCCTTGA
>DASZZA010000860.1:0-12823 GCA_035545135.1 Lacipirellulaceae bacterium
CGTCGCAATCTGATATCGTGCCCAACCTTGAAGCCCAGCCAAAGGCCGAACAGCGTCGTGACGATCAAAAATGTTCGTAAGCTGAACCGATAGCGTTTGATCATCAACGCGAACGAAATTAACGCTATTACTGCGACAAAGCCCAGGCCTGACGGGCCAAAGGCGAGCCCTGCCATCAAAATCACCAGACAAGCGCCGATCCCAGCCGTCCACAAAAGAAAGTCGTGAAAGGCGAAGCTGGATACCGGGCGACCTTTTAATTCGCCGGACATGATCCAATTAGTATAGTGGCCAAATTATTTTGTAGAAATTGGGCCACCACTTGTGCTAGGGTGGGGAGCCAAATGACTGTCCGTGCGCGGCTGCCGAAGACGTCTCGCCGGATGGGTCCGCAACTAACAGCTCTCCGCCTGCATAGGTCAATGACCTTCCTCTTGCCGCCAGAGCAGCTCTGCGGAACGCCATTCGGACTATTAGTGGCAGGGCCCGCGTCGGACGGGTGGGATTCCGTTCGAGCCACGGCGCCTCCGCGCGCCGCCCTCGATCGATCGCCCAATGGGCCCATCATTTTTTTATTGAACCACGACGACACGACGAGCACAAAGGAGAAAATGACCAACGGGCAAACACCAATGACCAACGGATGACGGCGTAAAGCCCGTCTTGGTCATTGGGATTTGGTCATTGGGAATTTTTCTCTGGAACTTTTCGTAGCCGGGTATCGTCTCTATCACGAAGGCATCAGTTTTCGGGTAGACCTCTAATTTGGGTACGAGCATGCGATGCGCGCCTACTTTCCGTGCGCGGCCGTTCGTTTATTTGTTGACGGCCGTGATTGCTCTTCTAGCTATCGACGCGAATTCGACTTGGGCCCGCGTGAAGCTCATCACGCTCCCGGTGCGCGAACGGGTCGAAATCCAGCTCGATAATCCGAACGCCACGCTCGTCGAAGAAGAGCGGGTCGTGCCGCTCGTGAAAGGCGAGAACCAGGTCGATTTTTCCTGGGCCAACACGCAGATCGACCCCAATACGATCGTCTTCCGCGTCGTCGGCCCGGCCGGCAATGCAGCAATTGATGTAAAAGTTCTCAGCGTTAGTTATCCGCCGAATGAGTCCGCGCTCGTGTGGGCGGTCGGCGCGAGCGACTCCGGCTCCGCTCGCGTGCGAATCAGCTACCTGCTTGGCAACCTGACCAAAAGCTTCAACTACCGGGCCGTCGCCTCACACGACGAAAAAACGCTCGTCCTGTCCGAATACATGCGGCTTGCAAATCTTGCGAACGAAGACTTTAGCCACACGGGCCTTTGGGCCGGCTTCGGACCGCATTTTCACAAACCCATCGGCCTGAACGAAACGAAAGAGCTGCTCGTCGAAAAATATCAGTCGGTGCCGATCGAAAAAACGTACACGTGCAATCCGGCTGAGTTCGACTACATCGACCGTGCTCAAAACAAGCTCCGCGTGCCGATGCACTACGTGCTCAAGAACGACGCGGCCCACCAGTTAGGCAAGGCGGCGCTCCCATACGGCAAGGTCCGTATCTTCATCGAAGGCGCCGGCGAAAACGCGCTCTCCTCGACCGCGTTCCTTGGCGAAGACTGGGGCAAGTTCACGCCCAAGGATGGTGAAATGCGGCTGTACGTCGGCGTCGCTCAGGACATCGTCGTCAAACGCACGATCGAAAAGAACCAGTCCAAACGCGTCGCCGGCAACCTGTTCAACTACGACGTGGTGGTGAAGTACGAAATCGAAAACTTCAAGCGCGAGCCGGTGACGCTCGACATCGCCGAAAACCTCCGTCATATCCGCAGTGAAATCCGTGGCGAGACCGGCCGCGAAGTCGATTGGGAACTAAAGGGCGACACCACTTTCGAAGGCGGTCCCGACGCCGAGCGCAGCAACGCCGAAAAGATCGTATTTCACGCCAAGCTCCCCGCGGCCGACGCCCACGGCAAAGCGCAGAAGATCACGCACAAGTTGCACCTGACAATCAAAAACGAATGGTAATGAAATACCAATGGCACAATTGAACAAATCTCTCCGAATCGTATTCGTGCTTGTTGTCGCCATCGGCGCCAGCCTACCCGCTTGGGCATCCAACATCGATCTTTCGACGGTCCCCAAGCGCGATAGCGTGCAGCTTACGATCTACAACAGCGAGGATATCACGCTGGTGCGTGAAACCCGCGTGGTCACGTTCAAGAAAGGCATCAACCCGCTCGAGTTCTCCTGGGCCAACACACTGATCGACCCGTCGTCGGTCGATCTCAAATTCGTCACGTCGGCCGACAAGCTCGAAGTCGAGGACACGACCTTCCCACACGACAAGTCGCAAATGCTCTACTGGAACGTGAAGAGTAACTTCGACGGCGAAGCCACGATCCAGATAAGTTACTTCACTAGTGGAATCACGTGGAGTGCCGACTACACTGCCATCGCCAACACCAATGAAACGAAGCTCGACCTGGACGGTTTCGTCCGCGTCACCAACAACAGTGGCGAAGAATACGAAAACGCCCACGTACGGCTAGTCGTCGGCACGATTAACCTCGTGGAAAAAATCGCCGAGCTGGCCAAAATCCCAATAGGAGAAGTGAAACAACTTAATAAGGAAGAACTCGGCGAATTCCGCCGGATGGCCGGCCGGCAAGCAATGGACCGCGTCGCCATCGGTGGCGCGATGTCCCCAACGAGCGCTCCAAGTGAAAAGGAAATCTTCAAGGAAGGCCTCAGCGAATACTTCATCTACGCCATCGAAGGCACCGAGACGATTCCCAACGGCTGGTCGAAACGGATGCGCAGCTTCAAAGGCGACGGAGTTCCCATCAAAATCCAGTACCGCTATCGACCTCAGGAATATGGCGACCAGCTCGTGCGGTTGTACCTCACGACGAACAACAAGGAGTCTGAGCTAGGCACCACACCGCTGCCGGACGGCGTCGTGCGCGTCTTCCGCGACAACGGCCGCGACGGACTTTCCTATCTCACGCAGCAATCAATCAAGTACGTTCCGATCGGCGAGCGGATCGAGCTCAATCTCGGTTCCGATCCCAATGTCGTGTTCGAGCTGACCAAGCAGCGCGCATCACGTGACCATGTATGGATGCAAGTTCATGGCACGAACACGTTCAAGGAAGTTGGCGGCGACGCCGATGTCTCCGAACCAAACATGAGCGTCGTCGGATGGGACGACCACGGCATCTACCGCCAGGAAATCCGCAACGACACGGCCAAACTAATCGACGTCGAAATCCGCCGCACGTTCGGCGGCCACGTCGTATTCCGCAGCGAGCTAAACCCCAAACTGCACGACTACCAAACGGTCGAGTTCACAACTCAAGTCGCTCCCGGCGCGAGAAAAAATTTGCGCTACGAGCTCGTGCAGCACCAGGGACACAACGCGAAACAGAACAACGTGACGCTTGAGACCGCGGCGGTGAAATAAGGCCTCACGCAGCGGCGCAGAGATCGCCGAGCTGCGTTGGATCGCCTTGCTCCGCGTCCTCTGCGAGTGTGTATGAAACGTCTTATCATGCGCGTTAAAACCGTGGGGATGAAATAGCTTCGCAACCTAGCTATACTCCAACAAAGCTCGCTGACGTTTCGTTGGAGTTTCCGCATGAAGATTCGGTCCGCCGTTCTTTCCGTTACACTTATTGCGCTTTCGGCCTTCGAACCGGCGTCCGCCAAAGAACCGGCCTCCACTTCACCGCCGCTTCCCAACGTGCCGCCCGGTTTTTCCATTGAGCTCGCCGCAGGGCCGCCGCTCGTCGAGCGTCCGATCGTCGCATCGTTCGATGACCAAGGCCGGCTGTATGTCGCTGAGTCCTCCGGCTCGAACGATCCCGTACAAGTGCAGCTAGAAAAAAAGCCGCACCGCATCGTGCGGCTGGAAGATGCCAATGGCGACGGCAAGTTCGACAAGCGCACCGTGTTTGCCGATCACATGATGTTCCCCGAAGGTGCACTATTCTTCGACGGCTCCCTGTACGTCTCCGCTCCGCCCAGTATTTGGAAACTTACCGACAAAGATGGCGATGGCGTGGCCGACGAGCGCGTCGAATGGTTCAAAGGCGGCACGCTCACCGGCTGCGCGAACGATCTGCACGGCCCCTACGCCGGCCCGGACGGTTACATCTACTGGTGCAAAGGCGCGTTCGCCGAGCAGACGCACATCGTCAATGGCAAAGAATGGAAATCGAAGGCAGCGCACATATTTCGCTGCCGGCCCGACGGCACTGGCCTCGAGCCCGTCATGACCGGCGGCATGGACAATCCCGTCGAGGTCGTCTTCACGCCCGGCGGCGAAATGATCCTCTCCGGGACGTTCTTCCACGTCAATCCGAGACAAGACGGCCTGATCCACGTGATATACGGCGGCGTGTATGGAAAGGAGCACGGCGTGCTCGATGGCCACCCACGCACGGGCGAATTAATGCCAATCCTCGATCCGCTCGGCGCCGTCGCCGCTTGCGGTTTAGCTCGCTACGACTCCGAAGTCTTCGGCCCTGAGTATCGCGACAACCTTTTCCTGTGCCAGTTCAATATGCGCAAGGTGTCGCGCCATATCCTGAAACCCGCGGGCGCAACATATAAAACTGAAGACAGCGACTTCGTCTGGTCCGATTTCGTCGACTTCCATCCGACCGACGTAGTCGTCGACGCCGACGGCAGCCTGTTGGTCATCGACACCGGCGGTTGGTACAAACTCTGCTGCCCCACGTCGCAACTCTGGAAGCCGGACGTAGTCGGCGGCATCTACCGCGTGCGGAAAATTGGCACGAAAGCGCCGCACGATCCGCGCGGAAAGGGAATCCATTGGGCGAAACAATCACCGCAACAACTTTGGAGTCTGCTCGGCGATTGCCGCCCCGCCGTTCGTCATCGTGCCTGCCGCGAGTTTGTACATCGCCGCCAATCGCCGGAGTTGGCTAAGTTTCTCGGATCGTTAGAACGAGCAAGCGGCTCAGACGTTCTGTTTGCGGCGCCCTCCGGCACGAGCGGCCTTACTCCCTGCGATGAAGAAACAAGAGCCGTCGATCGCGCCTGGGCGCTCTCTCAAATCCGGAGCCTTACGTCGTGCACCCTGTTGCATCGCATGTGCATGTCGGCAAGCCACAAAAACGAACATGTTCGTCATGTAGCACTCCTTGCGTTCGGATTATATCGAGAAAACCTTGATCCCGACGACAGCATCGGATTGCTGCACAGCGACACGGCCGCAAATCGTCGCGCCGCCGCAGCAGCAATCGGACGCATGCACAATTACGATGGCATTCCGCACTTGCTCGCTGCCGCATCCGGCGCCGACGACCGAGTCTTACAACATTCGATCATTTACGCCCTCATCGAGCTCGCCGACCCGGCGGCGACGCGGGAAGGCCTATCATCGCATCAGCCCGAGACAATCGCTGCCGCGCTCATCGCGCTCGATCAAATGCCGGGTGGAAACATTAAGCCAGCCGACGTCATTCCGCACCTGGGCGCAGCCGATGACACGCTTCGTGACGCCGCCGGTTGGGTCGTCCGGCAACATCCTGAATGGGGCGGCAACCTGGCTCAGTGGCTCAGCGCCCAACTGGATTCGCTGCGATCATCAGCCAGGATTAAGTCGCCAAATTCACGGGCGGATTCCATGGAAGATTTGCTCGTTTTATTTTCCACCCACTCCGCAGTCCAGCAGTTGCTTGCCAAGGCGATAACGCAACACGGCGCAACCGCTGCCGAGCGGGCGATGATTTTGCGCGTCATGTCGCGCTCAACGGTCCAAAACGTACCTGTCGCGTGGAAGACGGCCATTGCCGACGCGATTGCCGACTCCGATGTGCAGCAATTGCCGCTCGCCATCGCCGCCGCGCGCCGTTTTTCCCTCGCCGCCGCTACCGACCACAAACTATCGCGATCTCTTCTCGCAATCGCCGACAGCGATAAATATCCGCTGGAGATCCGCGTCGATGCACTTTCAATCGTTGCCGGCAGACTTCCCAAATTGAGCGATGCGCAATTCGGCCTGCTCGCGCGCTCGCTCGCTGCCGACAACCCCGTGGCGATACGATCGGCTGCTGACGAGGCCATCGCCAATTCGCATCTGACGACGGTGCAGCTTGCTCGATTGTGCGACACGATCCAAACTGCCAGCCCGCTCGACTTGAATCGACTGCTCAAGCCATTCGATCAATCAACGGATGAAACCGTTGGTTTGAAACTAATTGCGTCGCTAAATAAGTCGTCGTCGCTCGCGTCGCTCCGGATGGACTTGCTTCGCGAAGCGCTGGCCAAATATGGCCCCCAAGTGCAAAAAGGCGTGGCCGAGGTCGAATCTCTCGTGAATGTCGATGCGGCAGCCCAGCGAAAGCGCATCGAAGAACTGCTGCCGCTCGTGGTCAAGGGCGACATCCGCCGTGGCAACGCGGTCTTTTTCAGCGCTAAGGCATCCTGCTCGTCGTGCCATCGCTTAGGTTACGCCGGCGGAACCACCGGCCCCGACTTGACGCACATCGGTAAAACACGCACCGATCGCGACCTGCTCGAGTCCATCGTCTACCCCAGCCTGAGTTTCGTACGAAGCTACGAGCCGATGCTCATCACCACGCAGGACGGCAAAATGATCAACGGCATTATTAAAGATGAAACAGCCAAAGAGTACGTGGTCGCGATCGGCCCCAACCAATTGCTGCGCATCCCGCACGGCACGGTGGATGAAATCCAGCCCAGCAAAGTTTCGATCATGCCGGCGGGTTTAGACAAACAACTAACGCCGCAAGAACTGGCCGACCTCGTGGCGTTCCTCAAAAGCACCGGGGGCCGTTAACTGCGGTGGGCGGGTTGCTTTTGGACGGCCACGAAAAAACGCGAAAAGCACAATAGCCCGATTGGAATGACATGCTCCGGCGGAAATCCTCTACAAGCAGCTTCAAAACCGATCGGCGACTGTCCCCTTTTGCGGAGTCTTCGGAGCAAAAGGGGACTGTCCCCCTCTCCCAGAGCGGCATTAAAACTGCTTCTAACCATTTTTCGTGCCTTGTCGTGTTTTTTGTGGCAATCATCTCCGCGCTATCCACCGCGCAAGCCGCCGATAAAGCTGAGACGCTCGCCCAAATCACGAAACGCCTCGCTGCCGAGACCACTGCGGCCTACGACGCTTGCCGGTTCGACGCTCTCTCGAAGGACTACTTCACTCGCTTCTCGCGCGATCCTGATGCTGTTCCACGCAGCGGCGAAGTCATGATTGATTCCCACTGGCGAATGCTCGTGCCTCGCGAAGTCGGTGCTCTTGGACGTCGCATGGCAACGCATCTGCAAACCTTCCTGTCTGACCGCATGGGAATTTATGTTCCGATTGAATCGCCAGCCGAAGCTGAAATAACCCGCATCACGACTCCTTCGCTCGTTCTATTAGACTCCGGCGGCGGCGACCCGCTTGTAAGGGAATCGTTTACGATTCGTACCGAGAACGATCGGATCACGGTACAAGGCGACAGCCCCAACGGGTTGCGCGACGCAATCGTCCGCCTGGTCGATCGGATCGGACTCCGCGAGGCGCCGATCTTGAAGCCGGGTAGCACCACCTACAAACCGCGGCTGCGCGTCCGTCTTGGCGCCGTGCCCTACGGCGGATCGTACAAGGACGCCGTGTTCTTCGGGTTCAATGCCGTGCTGTATGGCGGCGGCGACTTGTACGCCCTTTCGCAAAGCGACGCCATTCCCGAGCTCGCTGCTCGCCGCGTTCCCGGACTCATCGAATCGCAAAAGCAGGGAATGAGAGAACTTGGCCAATACGGGCTCAAGGTGTATGCGTGGCTCAACACGCGGCAAAAATTTCGCAAGGACGACCCCGCGTTTCTAGCTCATCCGGAAATTCGCGGTGCGCTCACGTGGTCGGCTGACGGCGAGTACACGCTCTGCACGTCGCATCCGCTGGTGCGCCGCTATTTGAAGGAGAGCGTTGCCGGGCTATTCCGCTCGCTGCCTGAGCTCGCTGGCGTCGTCCTCATCGTCGGCGGCGAAGGATTCTATCATTGCCACATGCGACCGTACGGCGTCGCGAAAGGACACACCAACTGCCCGCGCTGCGAAAAGCTCGGCGCCGAAACGGCCGTCGCCGATTTGTGCAACGACCTGGCCGATGCCGCGCGCAGCGTACGGCCGGATGCCGAAGTCGTCGTATGGCCGTATTCGGCCGAGCATGTCTGGGCTGCCGACTCCGCCGCCAGCGGCTTCCTCGAAAAGCTCAAACCGGGAACGGCTCTCCTCACGGAAATTGAAAAATCCGAAACAATTGTCAAGCCGGGGGGCGTTCAGAAAAACATCTGGGACTACAGCATCGATTTCATCGGCCCGGCAAAGCGCACCCAGCAGCAAATCGCCGTCTGCGCGAAACATCACATTCCCGTCTATCTGAAGAGCGAGCCCGAACTTGGCTTCGAAGCGCCCGGATTGCCTCAAATTCCTTGCATGGATCGCTGGGCACTGCGCGCGGAAGCGCTGGCTTCGTGCAGTGCGGATGGGGCGTGGGTGTTTCCGGCCTTTCGCCCGTTTTATGGTACATCCGCCGCAGAAGTGAACAAGTTTCTGTGGTGGACTCCTCCGCCCGATCGCGAAAAGCTTCTGCACGATCTCGCCCAGCGAATCGCCGGCGCCCAAGCTGCCGATCACTTGCGCGATGCGTGGAAAGCCTGCTCCGAAGCCGTCGCGTATTCGCCCGAGCTGCCGCCGTACTACACGGGCCCTTATTATCTGGGACCGATGCACCCGATGTGCGCACAGCGAGAACGCCCATTGCCGCAAGTTTTTTACGGACAGTATTTGTTTCACGCCGAAGCGAAAGATTCCGAAGGACTCACAAAAGAGCCGACGTTTCTCACGTCACCCAACAACAACCTACCGGCCTTCGCTGACCTCTACCGCAAGATGAAAGACGCGTTAGCGCAGGCTGCCGCGGACATGCACGACTCGGCGCCGCTAGTGGACGATCGTCACCGGCTCACCTACGATGCCGAAGCATGGCCAATTTTGTGGTTTTATCATACCGCACGGACGCACTCGAACTTCTACGAATCGTGCCGCTTGCGCGACGCACTTACCGCACTATCCGCCAAGCCGAATCTCTCCGCTCGCGAGAAAGCTGACGCTATGGCCATGCTTGCTGCCTGGAAAAACGTGCTTGAAGACGAGCGCCAGAACACCAAGCAGGCGCTGCCGCTGGTGCAACACGACATGCGGCTCGATCCGTACTATGGCGGCGACCACACTTTTTCGCACGGCGCGCAAATGATCGAAGCCAAGCTCGCGATCCTGCAACAGGAAATCGATGACTACCTGCCATCGCTCGCGGCGAAATTCGAGAAATGACAATTAGCAATTCATCACAGACGACACGGGGGGCATGGAGCCCTCAATGTATTAATTGGACCCTCGCAAAATAGTTCGAACCACCGAGAACGCCAAGATAGCGGCGCATAATCGGGGAACACTAATTTGCGCTTGTTTACACTTAGTTCGACTTTCGCGGTTTTTGCCAGCATCTTTTCATGCCGGAATTTTCAGGTGTTTCGTGTTCCTTATTAGCTCGACCGGACTTTTGTGAACCCTTGGTGTGGCTTCGGTGAGGGGGACTGTCCCATTTTGCTCCGGAGACTCCGCAAAATTGGGACAGTCCCCGGCCATTTTGTTAGAAGCTCTTATATCCACTAGCGTTCATTAGCGAAGATTAGCGTTCCCTCTATATTCGATAGCCCAAACTCGGTCATCTCTCATCATTCAACATTCATCCGCGTCTCCGTGCCCTCCATGTCCTCCGTGGTAAAAAATACTGCTTCCCGCTGAACTACTTCCGCGAGCACAAATACTCGACTATATCGAGGAGCTCCGCCGGCGCAAGCGTACTGGCAAGGTTATCGGGCATGCTGCTTAGCTTGCTTTCGGCCATTTCATCGATGTCGTCGCGTCGAATCGTTACGATCTTGCCGCCGGCCAGTAACAACGTGATCGAGTCTTTCGTCTTCGCTGAGATGAACCCGATATTCGCCTTGCCTTCATTTGTGATGACGGTCGTTGTGATGTATTTCGGGTCGACCTTCTTGCTCGGCTCGACGATCGATTCCAAGATGTCGCGCCGGCTGAGACGCTTGCCGACGTCGGTTAGCTCCGGGCCGAAGGTATAGCCAACGTCGCCGATGCGATGGCACGTCGCGCAGATCCGGCCGAAAATGTGCGCGCCGTTGTGGCGACTGCCGTGCAGCTTTTCAAGCCCTTCATACGCGTGCGCTCGCATTTCGGGCGATGCGTCGGGATTCACGAGGTCCTTGACGAACGCTTGCGCGACAAGCGAGGGCATACGTCGCTCGATGTATCCTTTGATGAAGGTTTTCGCCTGCGGGTTATTGGCCGTGAGTGTTCCGTTCCGATATTCACCCATCCACGCCGGTTCAAGTGCTGCCAGTGTGTGTTCGAGCGTATATTCGATCCACGAATCGGTCGGCAGGTCGAGCACCGCCAGTGCCGCCTTCGCCGACGCAAGCGTGGGGAAGAAGCTCAGGCCGCGAATCGACTCTAACCTTACGCGCGGATTCTCGTCGTGCACGCCAGCCGCCAGCATTTGGAACGAATTCGGCAAATAGTCGCGCTCATCGGCCGCAACGCGGATTGCAGCCGCGCGGGCATTCGGCGTTTTGGCATGGAGCACTTCCTCCAGCAGGTTTTCATCGACCGCGTGATGACTTTGTAGCGCCCACAGCGCTTCGCAGCGCAGCCGATCGTAATCCGGATCGTGCGGATCGAGCGCGGACACCCATTTATTCACAGCTGCCACCACTACCGGCGTCGGCCTGTCGCGCAGCTCGCGGCGGGCCCGATAGCGCGTTCGCAGCTCGTACGCCCGCAGCTGGTCCAAGAGCTCGGTCTCGCTCTTGCCGTACTGCGTCACCGGCTTGAGCAGCTTCTTCTTCGTGTACACCAACCGGTAAATGCGGCCGTGCGTGTGGTCGCGGTCGGGATCGCGCTGCGAGTATTGCATGTGGCCGATGAGCGCGTTGCACCAATCGCCGAACCAAAGGGCGCCATCCGGCCCGATTTGCGGATCGACGGGCCGGAAATTCTTATCCGTGCTCACGAGCAAGTCGTCGGGAACTTGCTTCATTGAAGCGTCTCCCATTGGGAGAGGGGGAGTTCGCACCGACTTCGTTAATCGATGTCCGGCGTATCCGGCCCCCGAATCGTGAACTTCAAATCGCGGAATGCCATTCATGTTGATGACGCACGCGTAAATAAACTGGCCCTGCACGCTCTTTGGAAATTGCCGCGAGAACAAGAGTTCGTTGCCGACGCACGGCCGCATGCCTTGATTGTTGAAAATCGGATCGTTTCCACGTCGGCCGGAAACCTCGGCCCCCGACAACGGCGAATCCCAATGCTGTTGGGCCGTCGTGCCGTCGCCCACAAAACCTTGGCCCCACGAATCGTAAACGTAGCACCACGGGTTGCCGTATCCCGGCGTAACGTAGTGGGTGACCTTCAGCGTGCGAGGATCCAATGCATACGCGCCGGGTGCATCCTTCCGCCGCAGCGGTCCCCACGGTGTTTCCACCGTCGTACTCATCGCAACGCCTTCGAGCATCATGAGGGCGCCGCCGGGCGAATATTGGAAAGCACCTACCGATTGATGCGTGTCGTCGCTTGCCCAGCCATCGATGAGGTGCACAACGACGTCTGCCTTGTCGTCGCCATTGGTGTCCTTGAGCCACAACAGGTGCGGTTGAGAGATCACCAACACGCCGCCATTCCAAAACTCAAAACCTGTGGGGCAATGCAGCTTGTCGTAAAATACTTTGCAACGATCGGCGCGGCCGTCGTGATTCGTATCTTCCAATATCAACAGCCGATCGTCCGGCCGCGGATCGCCCGGCTTCCATTGCGGATAAGTCGGCATGCAGCTCACCCACAGCCGACCTCGGTCGTCGAAATTGATCTGATCGGGCTTCGCCAGTTCGGGAAATTCGCGTTCGCTCGCGAACAGCTTTACTTTGAAACCGTCCGGCACCTTCATCGTTTTGATGCACTCTTCCGGCGACAAATATTTCAGTTCGGCCGGCTCGGAGTAATGTTGCTGGGGATTACCAAACCGCGTCGGCGGTACGATCAGCTTGCCGGTCGCGATATCGTCGGGCGGCCCTGGCGATTTTCCCTGCGCCAAGTCCCAAACGTACCGGTCGCGCACGGCCGCCATCGCGCGGATCTTCTTGTACTCGAGCGGGAATGTTTGCGTGTCCCATGTGCGACGGCCACCATACACATACCAGCCATTGAGCATCCGGTAGTCTTGAAAGTGGATCCACGACTTGTCGTTCACCGCCGCACGCAATTTTTGAAACACGTCGGAATCCATGTTCGCCGCGGTCGTTTCGCCGAAGAGCGCACGGTCGAGCAACAGGGCCATTTCGCGGTCGCCGGCCTGGTTGAGATGGCAGCCGTCGATCGTGTACTGCATGCCGGCTTTTTCGTTGAAGAGCGACAGCGTTGGAGTGAACAGATCCACATATGCCAGTCCGCGCTTCCGCGCCACCTGGGCGACGATTGCGGCATAACGTTGCAAAGTTTCGTTTCGCTGATTAGCGTCCGGCCAGAGCGGATTGCCGGTCGACTCCCAGGCGGTCGGCGAGATCAGCACGAACCGCGGAGGCGTGCCATTCACGCGCGGATACTGCGTTGTCATTTCGTCGAGATACTTGCCGTAGGCCGACCGAAATTGCGACTCGCCGCCGGCGCCAGCAAACGACTCGTTGAGCCCGAAGAAACAAAGATACGTGTCGGGGCTGAAAACCTTTAG